>NZ_JBEXYL010000043.1:0-76877 GCF_040630895.1 Streptomyces sp. NPDC005728 | reverse complement strand
GTCCGGTCCCGGATCGCCGGCCCCGACGGCCGTACGGTCACCCGTACGTCCACCACGGTCGCCGTCTCCGAGCAGGCCACCGCGACCCACGACGCAGATCATCCCGTGGAACTTCCCGATCCTGATGGCGGCCTGGAAGCTCGCGCCGGCTCTGGCCGCGGGCAACGCGGTCGTCCTCAAGCCCGCCGAGCAGACCCCTGCGTCCATCCACTACTGGATGAGTCTGATCGCCGACCTGCTGCCGCCCGGCGTGATCAACATCGTCAACGGCTTCGGCGTGGAGGCGGGCAAGCCGCTGGCGTCGAGCCCGCGGGTGGCGAAGATCGCGTTCACCGGGGAGACCACGACCGGGCGGCTGATCATGCAGTACGCCTCGGAGAACATCAAGCCGGTCACGCTGGAACTCGGCGGCAAGTCCCCGAACATCTTCTTCGACGACGTCTGGGCGCACGACGACGACTTCCGGGACAAGGCGCTCGAGGGCTTCACCATGTTCGCGCTCAACCAGGGCGAGGTGTGCACCTGCCCCTCGCGGGCGCTCGTCCAGCGCGGCAACTACGCCGAGTTCCTCGAGGCCGCCGTGGCCCGCACCCGGCAGATCAAGCCCGGGCACCCCCTCGACACCGAGACGATGATCGGCGCCCAGGCCTCCAACGACCAGCTGGAGAAGATCCTCTCCTACCTGGACGTCGGCCGACAGGAGGGCGCCAAGGTCCTCACGGGCGGCGAACGCGTGGAGTACGACGGCGAGTTGAAGGGCGGCTACTACGTCCAGCCGACCATCTTCGAGGGCGACAACCGCATGCGGATCTTCCAGGAGGAGATCTTCGGCCCGGTCGTCTCGGTGGCTTCGTTCGACGACTTCGACGACGCCATCAAGATCGCGAACGACACGCTGTACGGCCTCGGTGCGGGCGTGTGGACGCGGGACATCAACACCGCCTACCGCGCGGGCCGTGCGATCCAGGCGGGTCGCGTGTGGACGAACTGCTACCACGCCTACCCGGCGCACGCGGCGTTCGGCGGCTACAAGCAGTCCGGGATCGGCCGCGAGACGCACCGTATGATGCTGGACCACTACCAGCAGACGAAGAACATTCTCTGTTCCTACAGCCCGAAGAAACTCGGGTTCTTCTAGAGCCTGAAGTCGGTTGCCTGGAGGCCTCGTTGCGCTCCGGGCAACCCGACACGGTAACCGCGCTCCGCGACAAACATGCCACTTTGCGCCACCGAACGGGCTCCAAGTGAATCCGCCCCGGGCCGACCGCGGGCCCGTCCCCAGCACCGAGTCGGCCCGCCGCCCCCGCCGCCAGGGGCAGGGCAAGGGCCTGGTCATGGTCCGAGGGCCGGCGCAGAACGTGGGCGTGGCCGTCGTGCCGAAGAAAACGCGGGCGTCCTGAACAATGCCCTCCTGCGCCCACAAACATGATCGCTGTGATCAGTTGGCAGGAACTGGTCGGCAGGCAAAAGGGCGCTCGTTTTCCCGCCATTCGAGGAAAAGATGGACCAAGGCATCGCAACACAAGATCCCTGATGAGTAAAACCCAGTTCAGGCCCTTCGCCCGCACCTTCCAGCCAGGCTCTAAGAGTCGACGAGCGTCCATTGAGCGCCGTAAAACTTCCTCAGACCTGCCTCCATACTTGGAGCACCGACTGTTCTTGGCCGCGCCCCCTCCATCTGCGTCCGGGCCGACATCGCGGCCTGCACCCGGACCTCGAGGCGGTTGCCCTCGCCCTCGGACATGGCCGAACATCGACACGGTCAAGTCGTGCGCCTGGCTGTCCGGGCCGGTCGCCCCGGTCGCCTCGGGCACCCACAGCGGCACGCCGTAGTGCACGAACAGCGGGAAGTTGTCGGCGAACCGGGCGTCGTAGAAGGCCTGTTGCAGCTCGTCGATTCACTACCGCGTGGACGCCGCGCCCTGGGGCCGGGCACGCTGCTGGAGCACGCGGTGGCGTCGAGGCACCCGTAGACGGTCGCCGATCGGCCAAGTCTCAATCTTGAGCACAAAATCCACACATCCCTCTCTTCATACTGGCCCCGATGGTCTACATTGACGATGCTTCAGCTGTTCGGACACGAGGCGACCATTAACGATCTATAGGTCCGGCCTTACCGCAGGCCAGCATTCGTGTCTCCGGCGTCAGACGTCGGGGTGATCAATTCTTGGAGCTCGAGAGGGCGCCTTGGGTGCGGGGAGCGCCCGAGGTTTCGACGGGTTCCCGCGCACCTCGGAGTCCGGCAGGACATGCAAGTCTGCTGTCGCCAGGGTGGGTTGTTCGAGCAGCTCTGAAATAGCCGGGATGTCATGCGGGAGGGTCTTCCGCGGGGAGGAACAGCTCGGCACGGGGCGGGGGGGCGGGGGCCTCCCGAGGGGAGGGCAGTGCGGGGGGCGGGGGCCTCCCGGGCGAGGAACAGCGTTGAGCGAGCATGTCGAATCACTGGGACCTGGGGGGTTCTGTGCGGCAAGGGGGACTTGTCAGCCCGTTTCCGTCGGCGCGCGAGCGTCTGGCGAACGGGGCGATCAGCCGGCCCGCGACCGACTGGGAGCAGCGGTACCGCCGTACCGTGATCATCAGCGATACCCTGGTCACCGCCTTCGTGGTGGCGGCGATCGGCGAATTCTTCGGGGCCCGGGACGCGGCCAACTGGCACGAGAAGTGGGGAATTCTCGCATTCGGCACCGAGCTGCTGGTGCTGGGGGCGCTTGCAGTGAGCCGGTCGTGGGCTCCGGCCGTGCTCGGCCAGGGCGCCGAGGAATTCCGCCGGCTCGGTCGCTCACTGTTCGCGGCGACCGTCGTACTGGCGCTCGGCGGGATCGCCTTCACCTCGCGCAACATCAAGCTCTGGATCTTCGTCGCGATCCCCGCGATCGCACTCATCACGATGCCCGCGCGGTATCTGCTGCGCCTCTGGCTGCACAGACAGCGGCAGGAAGGGCGGTGCCTGCGACCGGTGCTGGCTGCCGGAAGCCTGGCCACCGTGCGCGACCTGATCACCCGGACCCGCAAGTTCCCGCATCTCGGCTGGCGGGTGGATGCTGTGTGCACGACGGACGGTCTCGGGCTCGACGGTGACCAACTGGACGGAGTGCCGGTCGTCGGCCGGCTGACGGATGTCGCGGGCCACGCCCACCGCGACGGCTACCGTGTCGTCGCGGTCACACCGGACCCGCACTGGTCCCCGGACCGGCTGCAGCGGCTGGCCTGGAACCTCGAGGGCAGCGACGCCGAGATGGTCGTGGCCCCCGTGTTGATGGAGGTGGCCGGCCCGCGGCTGCACGTCGACGCGGTGCTCGGGATCCCACTGCTGCGGGTCAGCATGCCGACCTTCACCGGGGGCCGCCGGGCGGTCAAAGAGGTCGTCGACCGGATAGGCGCAACGATCCTGCTGATGCTGTTCGCACCACTGATGGTGTTCGTCGGGTTGCTCGTGCTGATGGACAGTCGGGGTGGAGCGTTCTACCGCCAGCGCAGGGTCGGCAAGGACGGCCGCGAGTTCACCATTCTCAAGTTCCGCACCATGGTCGCCGGGGCTGACAGCGCACGTGCCGAGCTGGCCGACCGCAACGAGGGCGCGGGCCTGCTGTTCAAGCTCCGCCGGGATCCGCGGGTGACCCGGGTGGGAGCGGTGCTGCGCCGGTACTCGATCGACGAGCTCCCGCAGCTTTTCAACGTGCTCACAGGATCGATGTCGCTCGTCGGTCCGCGGCCTCCGTTACCGGAGGAGTCCGCCGCGTACGGCCCGGACATCCGGCGGCGGCTGCTGGTCAAGCCCGGACTCACCGGCCTGTGGCAGATCAGCGGACGCAGCGACCTGTCGTGGGAGGAGGCGGTGCGGCTGGACCTTCGGTACGTGGAGGACTGGTCGCTCGCCCTGGACACAGTGATCTTGTGGAAGACGCTGCGTGCGGTGTTCTACGGGCAGGGGGCCTACTGATGCGCGGGGACCGTCGTCCGGCCGGCGCGCGGACCGCAGGCCGAAAGGGCCTGCCCAGGGGGAGGAACGGGTCATGAAGGTCAGCGTTTTCGGGCTCGGCTACGTGGGCTGCGTGTCTGCCGCGTGCCTGGCCAGCATGGGTCACGAGGTCATCGGGGTGGACGTGAACCAGGTGAAGGTCGACCTGGTCAACGACGGCAAGGCACCGGTGGTCGAGGAGCGTATCGGCGAGCTCATCGCCGACGTCGTGCGGACCGGAGCGTTGAGCGCCACCGGCGACGTCCGCGAGGCGATCATGGGCAGCGAGGTGTCGCTGGTCTGCGTGGGCACACCGTCGGAGGCCAACGGCAGCCTGTGCACCACGTACTTGGAGCGGGTCACCGAGCAGATCGGCGCCGCGCTGGCCGAGCGGGGCGGGCGGCACACCGTCGTGTTCCGCAGCACCATGCTCCCGGGCACCTGCCTCAACCTGCTGGTACCGATCCTGGAGAAGTACCTCGGCGGCACGGCCGGGGTGGACATCGGGGTCGCGGTCAACCCGGAGTTCCTGCGCGAGGGCACGAGCGTCCAGGACTTCTTCGACCCGCCCAAGACCGTCATCGGCGAGCTCGACCCGGCAAGCGGCGATGCGGTGATGGCACTGTACGACGGCCTGCCCGGCGAGGTGTTCCGGGTGCCGGTCCCGACGGCCGAGGCGATCAAATACGCGGACAACGCGTTCCACGGACTCAAGATCGGCTTCGCGAACGAGCTGGGCGCGGTGTGTCAGGCGCTCGGGGTGGACTCGCACCAGGTGATGGACGTGTTCCTGGCCGACCGCAAGCTGAACATCAGCCCCGCCTACCTGCGGCCCGGCTTCGCCTTCGGTGGCTCCTGCCTGCCCAAGGACCTGCGCAGCCTGGTCCACGCGGCGCAGCGGGCCGACATCTCGGTGCCCATCCTCGCCCACGTGCTGCCCTCCAACTCCGACCATCTGCAACGCGCGGTGGAGCTGGTCGAGCGCACCGGCAAGCGCCGGGCGGGCCTGTTCGGGTTGTCCTTCAAACCCGGCACCGACGACCTCCGCGAGAGCCCGCTCGTCGAGCTGGCGGAGAGGCTCTTCGGCAAGGGTTACGACCTGCGGATCTACGACGCCAACGTGAGCCTCTCGCGGCTGCTCGGCGCGAACCGCGAGTACATCGAGACCCGGCTGCCACACCTCGCGCAGCTGCTCGCGGATTCCGTCGAGGAGGTCCTCGATCACGCCGAGGTGTGCCTGGTCGGGACCAGGGATCCGGCCGTGCTGTCGGCGCTCCCCCATGGCGACGACGGCCCGGTGATTGTCGACCTCATCCGCCTTCCCGACGCCGAGACGCGCCGGGCCGAACCGGGGTACATGGGCCTTGCTTGGTAACACGACGGGCGGCGACCGGCCGGACCGGCGCGCGCTGATCCTGGTGGAGAACCTGTCGGTGCCGTTCGACCGGCGGGTGTGGCAGGAGTGCACGACCCTGCGCGATGCCGGCTGGACGGTGCACGTCATCTGTCCCCAGGGGAGCAAGCGGGACACTGAGCCGGAGGCGGAGATCGACGGGGTCTGGATCCACCGCTACCCGTTGCGCGCGGCCACCGGAGGGCCGGCCGGCTACCTGCGGGAGTACGGATCGGCGTTGTGGCATACGCTCCGGCTGGCCCGGAAGGTCGGCCCGGTCGACGTGGTCCACGCCTGCAACCCGCCCGACCTGCTGTTCCTGCCGGCACTGTGGCTGAAGCGGCGCGGAGCTCGGTTCGTCTTCGACCAGCACGACCTGGTACCCGAGCTGTACCTCTCCCGGTTCGACCGCGGCAAGGATCTGCTCTACCGCGGCGTATGCGCACTGGAACGGATGACCTACCGGGCCGCGGACGTCGTGCTCGCCACGAACGAGAGCTACCGGGACACTGCGGTGCGCCGTGGCGGCCGGCGGCCGGAGGACGTCTTCGTGGTGCGCAGCGCACCCGACATCGACCGGTTCCACCCCGTACCGCCCGAGCCGGAGCTGAAGCGCGGCAAGCCTCATCTGCTGTGTTACCTCGGCGTCATGGGCCCGCAGGACGGCGTCGACTACGCCTTGCGGGCCCTCGCGAGGCTGCGCGACGAGGTCGGGCGGACCGACTGGCACGCGGTGTTCGTCGGCGGCGGCGACACCTTCGACGCGATGGTGGAACTGTCCCGGCAGCTCGGGCTCTCGGAGCAGGTGCAGTTCACCGGGCGCGTTCCGGACGCCGACCTGGTGCGCTACCTGTCCACCGCGGACGTGTGCCTCTCCCCCGACCCGCACAATCCGCTCAACGACGTGTCGACCATGAACAAGGTTCTGGAATACATGGTGATGGGTCGGCCACTCGTCTCGTTCGACCTCCGGGAGGCGCGCGTCTCCGCCGGTGACGCCGCCGTCTACGCGCCCGCCAACGACGAGGCAGAGTTCGCGAGGCTCATCGCTGTGCTGCTGGACGATCCGGAGAAGCGGGCCCTGATGGGCAAGATCGGCCAGGAGCGGATCAGCGGGCCGCTCTCCTGGCGGAACTCCCAGCGGTCACTGCTCGCCGCCTACGCCGCCGCCTGCCGCGACCGCACTCCGGCGTCGGCGGGCGACCCGGACCGTGCACAGGGCGGAGGCCGCACCGTTGAACGATGACACGATACGCCTGGTCACGATCGGGCGGATCATCCGTCGGCGCTGGCGGCTTCTCACCATCCTCGCCCTGGTGGGTGCGCTCGTCGGGTACGGCACCTCTTTGCTGTTGCCGCCGCGCTACACGACGTCGGCATCGGTGCTGCTGTCGGGGGCGTGGGAGGAGCGCGAGCTGCTGACCCAGGAAGAGATCGCGACCAGTTCGGTGGTGGTCGACCAGGCGGCCGACACGCTCCACTGGGACGGGGTCAGCAAGAGCGAGCTGCGGGATCAGGTGAGCGCCAAGGCCGCCGACGGGAACGTCATCAAGATCTCGGGCACGGCCGACACCCCGGAGCGCGCACAGCAGCTCTCCGACCAGGTGGCCCAGCAGTTCGTCACGTTCGCCGCGCGCGTGGTGGACGACAACACCGATCCCGAAGCGGCGGCGCAGCGCGAGGCACTGCAGCAGACGGTGATGCAGACCAGCCGCCGCATCACCGAGCTGGCCGACGCGGCCGATCCCGGGCAGACCGTGGAGAGCGTGCAGGCCCGCACCGAGCTCGAGAAGCTGCGCACCACGCTGCAAGAAGCCATCAACAAGCTGGACCAGTCGGACCCGGCCGCGAACAAGGCCAACATGGTCGTCATGGGGCCGGCGGCCCGGCCGACAGGCGAGAAACCGCCGACGAGGATCCAGCTCATCGTCGCCGGGGCGCTGTTGTTCTTCCTGCTCGGGGTCATCGGCCATCTCACCGCGGCACGGATGAGCCGCCGGCTGCGCACCCAACCGGAGATCGCCGAGGCGCTGGGCTCGGCGCTGCTGGGTACCGTCGACGTACCTGCTGAACGGCCCTCGCACCGGCCGGAAGGCCGTGGCCCGCGGGCCCGGATCCGCCGGCTGCTGGGGGTCGACGTCCGGTGGGACATACCGGCCCCGCAGGTGTCCGACGACGAGGCGGGCAGGCAGATCCGCTACCGGCGGGTGTGTGCCCGTCTCCGGGACCGACTGCCGTCCCCCCGGCGGCTGCTGGTCGTCGTCCCGGACGGCGACGAGATCGCCCGCCGGGCCGCCGGGCAGCTCGTCGCCGAGGCCGAGAGCGATCCGCTGCTGCGGGTCGTGGAGGTTTCGGTGTCCCAGCCGATGGTGCCGGACCGCGGCGACGAGTCCGGTGCCCTGGTCGTGCTCAGCGCGGGCCGCTGGACCGCGGGGGAACTCGACGGCATCGCCGAGGCGTGTGCGGACGCCAGGCACGAGGTCGTCGGCATCGTCCTCGCCGGTATGGTCCGAGCTCTTCCGACGCGGTCTGCCGGCCGTCCCCGGGATGCCGCCACGCCGGTGCTCGCGGTCGGCCACGACGCGAAGGGAAGTGCCGGGTGACGACGAGTACGACTTCGGAGTCGTCGGCCGCCGCTCCGCTGCTGGACCTGCAGGCGCTGGTGGTGGCGGTGCGCAGACGGCGCCGCTTCTGGTGCTCCGTGGGACTGCTGGGGCTGCTCGTGGGCGCGGCGGTGGCGGTGCTGCTGCCGGCGCCGCCGACCGCGGCGACCAAGGTGCTGGTCGCGCATCAGGAGGACCAGCCGAACGACCCCGGAACGCTGATCCGCACCGATGTCGCGCTGCTGCAGACCACACGGATCGCCGAAAAGGCCCTGCAGTCCCTCCACTCTCCGGAAAAGCCGGAGGACTTCATGCGGGACTACGCGGGTATCGGCCTGACCAACAACCTGCTGCAGATCACGGTGACGGGTGACAGCGACGCGGACGCGGAGGCCCGCGCCAAGGCGCTGGCCGACGCGTTCGTCGCGGACCATGTGAAGCGGATACAGGATGCCGCGAACGCCGAGGCCAAGGCCCTGCTCGACCAGCGTGACCGCATGCAGGGCGAACTCGCCAAGGTCAACAAGGCGATCGGAGACGGATCGCCGCAGAGCGGGCCGAAGGCGTCGGCGGACCTGGAGTCGCTCTTCGCCCGCCGGGCCGAACTCACCTCGCGGATCACCGATTTCGGCCAGCGCGCCGCGGAGGCACGCATCGGCACGCCCCAGCTCGTCGCCGGCACACAGATCGTGGACACGCCGAGCGCGGTGCGGCACTCCCTGCCCAAGACCGCTGCCACCGACGCCGCCGTCGGGCTGGTCCTCGGGCTCGTCCTCGGGCTCGCGGTGGCCGCGGTCGGCTCGGTGGTGGCGGACCGCCCCGTGCTGCGCCGGGAGATCGCGTCGAACCTCGGCGCCTCGGTCATCGCCGAGCTGCCCCGCCGGAGGGGCAGGCTGTGGCGGCGCCGACGGATCCGGGCGGCACACGAACGGCTCACCGCGTCCCTGGCCCGCACCGCTCGCGGCTACGGGGAACCGGTGTCGCTCCTCGAACTGGGCTGTGCACGCAGCACGAGCGTGATCGCCCTGCACCTCGCCAGGGCGCTGGCGGCGGACGGGCCGGTGGTCATCGTCGACGCTCTGCCCGGCCCGCAGCTCGCCAGGCACCGCCCGAAGCCGGGAGACCCGGCCGTGGTCAGCGGTGAGCGTGCCGCGGCCGTGCCGCATCAGGAGCGCCGGCTCGGCGTCGGCTCGGTGGCGCCCGGCACGGCGTGGACCGACCTCCAGTACCTGGGTACCCGGACCGTGCTCGTCGTGCGTGCCGGGCACGGCAGCGCCGCATGGCTGCACACCGTGGCACGTCAGCTCGCGGACCAGCGCATTCCGGTGATCGGTGTGGTGCTGATCGACCCCGATCCACATGACCGGACCGACGGCACCCTGTGGGACGGGCTGAACACCGCGCTGCGCGGCCGGAACGAGCGGCCGGCCCGACAGAACGGGACGGGCCGACGGCGGGCTGAGCAGCTGCCGATGCGGGCGACACGGGTCCCGGACAGCGACCAGGAGGCACAGTAGGACATGTGCGGCATCGCAGGCACTTACCGATGGCCGGACGGGAAGGCCGTGGCCGACCGGCTCACCGAAACCCTCGCCCACCGCGGTCCGGACGGGGCGGGCCGGTACAGCCACCCCGCCGGTGACGGTGAAGTGCATCTCGGGCACCGCCGGCTGGCCATCATCGACCTGTCCGAGACCGGCGCCCAGCCGATGGTCTCGGGCGGCCTCGTCCTGACGTACAACGGCGAGCTGTACAACGCGCCCGAGCTGCGTGCCGAGCTGGCAGCCGCCGGGGTGCGCTTCCGCGGTACCTCCGACACCGAGGTGCTGCTGGAGGCCTGGCGGCGCTGGGGCACGGACTGCCTGGCCCGGCTGCGCGGCATGTTCGCGTTCGGGATCTTCGACGAGCGCACCGGTGAACTGGTTCTCGCGCGCGACCAGTTGGGCATCAAGCCGCTGTTCCTGCTCCGGCGCGGCGAGGGTCTGGTGTTCGCCTCCGAGCTCAAGGCGCTCGCCGCCGTGACCGGCGGGTCGCTGGAGGTGGACCATGCGGCGCTGGTGGCCTCGCTGCTGTACTACTGGGTGCCGGACTCACGGTGCGCGTTCCGCGAGGCGGAGAAGCTGCCGCCCGGGAGCTGGCTCCGGATCCGGCCCGACGGCCGGACGGAACGCGGCCGGTACTGGCACCTGAAGGACGTCGCAGCCGAGGGCCGGGAGCGGGCCCGGGCCGGCGAGCAGCCGGATGTCGCCGCCGTCGTCGAGGAGTCGACCCGGCGTCACCTGCTCTCCGACGTACCCGTGGCGACCTTCCTCTCCGGCGGTCTCGACTCCAGCTACCTGACCGCGCTGGCGGCCCGCGACCGACCCGGGATCTCCGCCTACACGATCGGGTTCCGTGCCGAGGACGCCAGGTTCGAGGCGATGCCGGACGACCTGCGCTATGCCCGGCAGGTGGCCGAGCGGTTCGGCGTCGACCTGCATGAGATCGAGATCGCTCCGAACGTGCTCGACCTGCTGCCGCAGATGACGTACCACCTGGACGAGCCGATCGGCGACCCCGCAGCGATCAACACGTTCCTGATCTGCTCGGCCGCCCGGGAGGCCGGGGTCAAGGTGATGCTCTCGGGGATGGGTGCCGACGAGCTGTTCGCCGGATACCGCAAGCACCTGGCCAACCTGATCGCGCTGCGCTATCAGCGCGTCCCGCGGCCCCTGCGGCGCGGCCTGTCCAGGGCCGTGGACCGGCTGCCGGTCGCAACGGCCCGCCGAGGGTACCGATCGGTGCGCTTCGCGAAGCGGTTCCTCTCCTTCGCCGATCTGCCGGAGGAGACCGCGTTCCGGCGCAGCTACACCATGTACGACCAGGACGAGCTGCTCGCCCTGGTCGATCCGGACCTGGCCGGGACGGTCGAGGACGTGCTGATCGAGCACGCGGACATCTACCAGGACAACGACCTCGACGACTTCGTCAACCGCATGTGCCTGGGCGACGCCCGGATGTTCCTGCCGGGCCTGAACCTCACGTACACGGACCGGTCGAGCATGGCCGCGTCGACCGAGGTGCGGGTGCCGTACGTGGACGTCGAGGTGGTCAAGGCGGCCTTCGCCGTGCCAGGGGATCGCAAGATCGTCGGACGGCAGGGCAAGGCCGTCCTCAAGGAGGCGGCCACCTCGGTCCTGCCCCGGGAGATCGTGTACCGGCCCAAGGGCCTGTTCAGCGCCCCGCTGCGCGCCTGGATGAGCCGGGATCTGGCACCGCTGGTGCGCGAGGTGGTGCACGACGGCGTGCTCGTCAGTTCAGGGCTGCTGCGCCGCGACGCCCTGGCGCGCATGGTCGCCGAGGACGCCGCCGGGCAGCGGGACTTCTCCAAGCATCTGTGGCATGTGCTGACCCTCGAGTACTGGTATCGCGGCGCGACCTCCGGGTCCGGCCAGAACGCTCCCTTGACGGCGTAGAGACAAGAGGACTTCGGGTGAAACAGGTTGTGCAGAACTACAAGAGTGGCGAGCTGGCACTGCTCGACGTGCCGGTGCCGGGGTGCAAGCCGGGCGGTGTGCTCGTTCGGAGCGCCTACTCGCTGATATCCACCGGGACCGAGCTCATGAAGGTGTCCGAGGCCGGCATGTCGATGCTGGGCAAGGCCCGCTCCCGGCCGGACCAGGTGGCCAAGGTCGTGCAGAGCGTGGCCACCAACGGGGTGCCCGCCACCTACCGCAAGGTGATGGGCAAGCTGGACTCCTACACGCCGCTGGGCTACTCGCTGTGCGGGGTGGTCGAGCAGGTCGGCGCCGGGATCGACGATGTGAAGGTCGGCGACCTCGTGGCCTGCGCCGGCAACGAGCAGGCATTGCACGCCGAGTTGAACTGGGTGCCGAAGAACCTCTACGCCCCGGTGCCGGACGGGCTCGCGCCGCAGCACGCGGCCTTCGGCACCGTCGGGTCGATCGCGTTGCAGGGTGTCCGCCAGGGTGAGCCGCAGCTCGGCGAGGTGGCGCTGGTCATCGGCCTCGGGCTGATCGGGCAGCTGGTGGTGCAGCTCCTGGCCGCCTCGGGAGTTCGCGTCGTCGGGGTCGACCCCGACCCGGTGCGCTGCGAGTTGGCCGAGCGTCAGGGTGCCGCGGCCTGCGGCGATCCCGCCTCCGCAGCCGTGGAATCGGCCGTCGCCGAACTGACCGGCGGTCACGGTGTGGACCAGGTGTATCTGGCAGCCGGCGGCGGTAGTAACCAGCCCGTCGAGCTGGCCGCGCGGCTGAGCCGGGACCGTGGCCGGGTCGTCGACATCGGCAAGTGCCGTCTGGACCTGCCGTGGAACGCGTACTACGAGAAGGAGCTCGACGTCCGGTTCTCCCGCAGTTACGGCCCCGGGCGCTACGACCCGGAGTACGAGCTCGAGGGGCGGGACTACCCGATCGGCTACGTGCGCTGGACCGAGCGCCGCAACCTGGCCTGCTTCCTCGATCTCGTCGCCCGCGGCAGCGTCGACGTGGAGCCCTTGGTCTCCCACATCGCCGAGTTCGACGACGCGGTGGAGACGTACCAGAGTCTGAAGGACGGCGACCTGAAGGCCGTGGCCGTGCTGTTCCGGTACCCCGAGAACGCTGCCGAGGCGGAGGCCCCGGCGGTGGCCGTGCCCGCGGTGAAGCGACCCGGCGGCGGAACGACCGCCCCGGGCCGAGCCGCCAGGACGCCGGTGCGGCTGGCGTTCGTCGGCGCGGGGAACTACGCGACGTCGATGCTGCTGCCGCACCTGGCGCAGCGCGACGGCGTCGAGCTGTCGACGGTCGTCACCACGACGGCGCTGTCCGCCGCCAACGCGCAGCGGAAGTTCGGCTTCGCCGAGGCGACCACCGATCTCGACGCCGTGCTCGGCGACAAGTCCATCGACGCGGTGTTCGTGGTCACCCGGCACAGCTCGCACGCCGAACTGACCCGAAGGGCGCTGCTGGCCGGCAAGACGGTGTTCGTGGAGAAGCCGTTGGCGCTCACCGAGGACGAACTGGCAGGCGTACTCGCGGCGGTGGAGGAGTCCGGCAACGACCGCCTGCAGGTGGGCTTCAACCGCCGGTTCGCGCCGCTGCTGCAGGAGGCCAGGAAGCGGTTCGGCGCCAGGACCGGTCCGGCGAGCCTCCGCTACCTGGTCAACGCGGGCCGGCTGGCGCACGGCAGCTGGTACCTCCAACAGGGCACCGAGGGCTCGCGGTTCGCCGGCGAGGGCGGACACTTCATCGACACGGCGAGCTGGCTGCTCGAGGCCGACCCGGTATCGGTGTACACGGTCGCCACGTCGGGCAACGAGGACCTGCAGGTCGTGCTGCGCTACCCGGACGGGTCCACCGCCACCATCAGCTACGTCACCACCGGCGCGCCCGGCTTCCCCAAGGAGACGCTGGACCTGGTCGCGGACGGCAAGGTGCTGCGGCTCGACGACTTCGTCCGTGCCTCGGTGCACGGCCGCAAGCGGTGGATCAGTTCGCGACTGCCCAAGGCCCGGGACAAGGGCCAGTCCGCCGAACTGGCCGCGTTCGTCAAGGCCGTGCGGACCGGCGGGCCGATGCCGGTGCCGCTGAAATCGCTGGTCGCCACCACGTCGGCCACCCTCGCCGTGCAGGCCGGCCTGGCCGGCGGAGCGCCGGTGACGTTGGCGAGGGCTCGATGACTGTGAGCTCGGGGAGTCCGGGCTGGTACCTGCGGCGGCTGTCCCGGATGGGACCGCGGGAGATCGGCGGCCGGGCGGGCGACGCGGTGCGCAGGCGGCGGTGGCGGTCGGCGCGGCCCGACTGCCCGAACGTGACCGGCGCCCGGTTCACCGCGGTACTGCCCGCGGGGACGATCGCCGCGGTGCCACCGGACGCCGCGAAACGTCTCATCGCCGAGGCGGACCGGCTGATGGCCGGGCACGCCGAGTTTTTCGGGGTGGACCGCGACGACCTGGCCGACCCGAACTGGTGGTACGACCCGAAGACCGGGCGCCGGGCTCCGTGGGGCTACGCCTTCGACGTGCCGTACCGGAACGAGGAGGCGGTCGGGGACATCAAGCAGATCTGGGAGCTGTCCCGGCATCAGTACCTCACCGTGCTCGCCGCCGCCTACGCGATCACCGGGAACGAGCGGTACGCCGAGCGAGTGGCCGAGCACCTGCGCTCGTGGTGGACGGCCAACGCGCCGCTGCGCGGCGTGCACTGGACCAGCGGCATCGAGCTGGGGATCCGGCTGCTGTCCTGGGTGTGGATCCGCCGGCTGCTCGACGGCTGGCCGGGCGCGGCCAAGCTGTTCGAGAGCAACCCGGTGGCACTCCACCAGATCTGGCACCACCAGCGCTGGCTGGCCGCCTTCCCCAGCCGGGGGTCTTCGGCGAACAACCACGTCATCGCCGAGGCCGCCGGGCAGTTCGCCGCGGCCTGCGCGTTCGGGTGGTTCCCCTCCTCGGCGCGTTGGCGAGCCGACGCGCTGCGGTCGCTGGAGCGGCATCTGCGCGGCAACACCTTCGGCTCCGGCCTCAACCGCGAGCTGGCCACCGAGTATCACGGACTGGTGCTGGAGCTCGGCCTGGTCGCGGTGGCCGAGGCGGATGCGGCCGGCGTGCCGGTCCCCGAGTCGATCCGGCTGGTGCTGCTGCGGATGACCGACGCGCTCGCGGCCGTCGTGGACAGCAGGCTGCGGCCGCCGCGCCAGGGGGACGCGGACGACGGGCACGGTCTGGTCGTGGACGGCGCGGGCACCGACCGCTGGGCCTCGCTGCTGGCCACCGGGGACGCCGTGTTCGGCCGTCTCGCCTGGTGGCCGGCGGTGAACGGCACCGATGTGCGCACCCCGCTGCTGGCCGCGCTCGTCCGGCCCACCGCACCGGCCGTGTCCCGCCCGGCAGGCCGACCGGCTCATTTCGCCGACGCGGGCATGACCATCCTGCGCGGTCCGGCGGAGATCTGGTGCCGCTGCGACGGTGGTCCGCACGGATTCCTGTCCATCGCCGCGCATGCTCACGCGGACGCGCTGTCCGTGGAGGTCCGGCACGACGGGGTCGACGTGCTCGCCGACCCGGGGACGTTCTGCTACCACGGGCAGCCCGAATGGCGGCAGTACTTCCGGTCGACCCTCGGCCACAACACTCTGCAACTGGACGGCGGTGACCAGTCCGTCTCCGGTGGTCCGTTCCTGTGGACCCGGCATGCCCGCAGCCGCGTCCTGATCGCGGACGCTTCCGACGAGGGCGTTGCCCGCTGGTGCGCCGAGCACGACGGCTACCGGCGCTCCGTGCACCGCCGCCGGGTGGAGCTGACGGCCGCGAGCCGGGAGCTGAGGGTGGTCGACGAGGTGCGCGGCCCGCGCCGGGCCGTGCACCTGGCGTTCCACCTCGGCCCGGCGATCGCCGCGGACCTGGTGGGGAACCGGGCGCAGCTCACCTGGACCCGGGACGGTGAGGACCGCTCCGCGCAGCTCGACCTGCCCGGGCAGCTGAACTGGCAGGCGCATCGCGGCGAGAGCGACCCGCCCCTGGGCTGGTACTCCGCCGGCTTCGGACGCAAGGAACCCGCCACAACGCTGGTCGGCACCGGCGTCGCCGATGGCACGCAGGGGTTCACCACCGTACTCAGGTTCCACGGCTAGAGAGGAAGGACGCTTGGGGATCAAGTGGCGGCACTGGGCGTTGCCGGCGGCACTGCTGGCGCTGGCCCTGCCGGCGGCGACCGGCTGCGAGAGCACGCCGGGCACGCGGCCGAAGCCGACCGCTGTGCCGTCCACACCCGTGGCCCGGGTGTGCGCCGAGCCCGCGTCCGGGCCGGCGAAGGCGCCGGCGGGCGCGGTGACGGTCGACCCCGCGGTGGCCGGTGACCTGGCTGCGAAGACCAGGAGCAGCCCCCCGAACACCACGTTCTGGCTTCGACCGGGCAAGCACCGGCTCGAACCGGATCGCTACGCCCAGGTCATCCCCAAGAGGGGGGACGTCTACCTCGGCGCGCCGGGCGCGGTGCTCGACGGCCGGAAGACCAACCAGTACGCGTTCGGCGGCACCGCCCGCGCCGTCTCCATCCGCTACCTGACCGTGCAGGGTTTCGTCGCCCCGCGCGACGAGGGCGTGGTCAATCACGACTCGGCCGACGGGTGGGTGATCGAGCACTCGACGATCCAGAACAACTCCGGCGCCGGGCTGATGGCCGGTGCGCGCCAGCAGGTCCGCGCCGACTGCCTGCGCAACAACGGTCAGTACGGCGTGAACGCGTACAAGGCCACCGGCCGTATCAGCGGCCTGGTGCTCGAGGGCAACGAGATCGTGGGCAACAACACGGACGACTGGGAACGGCGGCGGCCGGGCTGCGGCTGCACCGGAGGCGTCAAGTTCTGGGCCGTCGACGGCGCCGACGTACGCGACAACTGGGTGCACGGCAACCGCGGAACCGGGTTGTGGGCGGACACCGACAACAACGACTTCCTCATCGAGGACAACGTGCTCGAGGCCAACGACGGCGCCGCGCTGATCTACGAGACCAGCTACAACGCGGTCATCCGGAAGAACACGTTCCGGCGGAACAACTGGGTCGAGGGCCGCAAGTACGCCGACCGCGGCGACACCTTCCCGTTCGCGACCATCTACCTGTCCGAGTCCGGCGGCGAACCACGGGTCCGAGCCCGCACGGACAAGATCGAGATCTACGGGAACCTGCTGGAGAACAACTGGTCCGGGATCACCCTGTGGGAGAACGCCGACCGGTTCTGCAACAGCCCGGCCAACACCTCGTCCGGTGACTGCACGTTGCTGGTGAAGAAGACGGACCGCTGCGCACAGCCGGCGATCGCCGGCGCACCGCTCTACGCCGACTGCCGCTGGAAGACCCAGCGGGTGGACATCCACAACAACCGCTTCGTGCTGGACAAGTCCGTCGTCGACTGCACGGTGAAGTGCGACCGCATGGCGGTGCTGGCCAACTACGGCACCTACCCGGGCTGGTCGCCGTACCAGGGCGATCGGGTGGCCGAGGCGATCACCCTCAAGCAGCACAACCGCTGGCACGACAACGTCTATCTCGGACCGTGGAGATTCGTCGCCCACGACCCGAGCCGGATCCTCGACTCCGGGCAGTGGCAGGGCACGCCGTACCAGCAGGACGCGGGCAGCACCTTCCGCGCCCAGGACGGTGGTTGAGATGAGCACGGACCACACACCGAAGATCGTCGGGACCGTCTGGGGGCTGCTGGTCCTCAACACGCTCGGCTCCGCCGGGGCGAAGACCATCGTCCCGCTGCCCCGCTCCCTCATCCAGATGGTCACCATGGGCGCGCTGGTCACCGCGTTCGCGCTGGCCCTCGCGGTCAATCTCCGGCTGCGCATCCGGGCCAGCGCCTTCCTGTTCCTGCTCACCCTGCTGCTGGTGCTGAGCGTGATCTCCAGCGTGCACCTGGAATCCGGGTTCGGCGCGCTGTTCCGCTGCTTCCGGCTGGCTCTCTTCGTCGGCACGCTGTGGCTGCTGAGCCTCTGGTGGGACGGCGGCCCGGCATTCGTCCGGCACCACATCCGGATGTACCTGGCGGTGCTCGCGACGGTGGCCGCCGGCTTGGTCGCCTCACCGGCCGCGGCCCTGCCCGACCTCTACGGCGGGCGGCTGGTCGGCGCGTTGTGGCCGCTGACCCCGCCGCAGATCGGACAGTACGCAGCAGTGATCATCGGGCTCACCGTGCTGCTCCTTCTGGGCCACCGGACCGACAGGACCAGCGCGGCCGTGGTCATCGTGCCGTCACTCGTCCTGCTCGCCCTGACCCATACCCGCACGGCCACGCTCGGCCTGCTCGTCGGGCTGGCGCTGGCGATCGGCTCGCTCATCCTGACCAGCGCCGCCGCTCGCCGGTTCTTCACCTGGGCGGTGGTGATCGGCGCGGTGGCCGCGGTGGGGTTCGCCTCCGCACTGCAGACGTGGTTCCTGCGCGGGCAGAGCCAGGAGAACTTCTCCAGTCTCACCGGCAGGGCCAAGGTCTGGCACGCCCTGCTGACAGCACCCCGGACGACCACGGAGTACCTGTTCGGCGCGGGCCTGGGCGACAAGTCGTTCAACGGGCTGCCGATCGACAACAGCTGGCTGGCCGTCTACAACGAGCAGGGTGTGATCGGCGTCGCCCTGGTGGCGGCGTTCATCATCGTGCTGGGCGGCGTCGCGTTGCTGCGGCCACCGTCGCTGCCGAGGGCCTGCGCGATCTTCCTGATCAGCTACTGCGCGATCGCGTCGTACACCGAGGCCGGGCTGGGCGACGCCTCGCCGTATCTGCTGCACCTGGCCGTGGCGGCCTCGCTGCTGGCGGCACCTGCCGCGGCCACTCCCCTCTCGGCACCCGAAGTCCCTCGACGACGCGTCCCGCGATGGGCCCAGAGATCGGAGGTGATCTGAGCATGCACGTCCTCGTGGTGCACAACCGCTACGCCTCGGCGCAGCCGAGCGGGGAGAACAAGGTCGTCGACCAGGAGGTGGCGCTGCTGCGCGAGGCCGGCCACCAGGTCGAGGTGTTCGAGCGGCGCAGCGACGACATCGCCGCCCGGTCCCTGCCGGGCAAGGCCGCTGTACCGCTGCTGGTGCCGTGGAACCCGGCGGTCCGCGCAGAGCTCGCCGCCCGGCTTCGCACCGAGCGGCCGGACGTGGTGCACATCCACAACGTCTTCCCGCTCCTGTCGCCGGCCGTGCTGGCCGCCTGTGCCGACGCCGGCCTGCCCGTCGTCGCCACGCTGCACAACTACACCCAGATCTGCCCGCCCGGCACGCTGCAGCGGGACGGCCGGCCGTGCACGGAGTGCGTCGGGTCCACGCCGCTGCCCGCCGTCCGGCACGGCTGCTACCGGAACTCCCGGCTGGCGACGGTGCCGCTCGCGGTCAGCATGTCGGTCAACCGGCGGCGGTGGTGGACCGGCGTGGAGCGCTTCTTCTGCATCTCCGCGGCGCAGCGCGACGTCCTGGTACGGGCCGGCATGCCACCCGAGCGCCTGGCGGTGAAGCACAACTTCGTGCCCGAACCGGGCGCCTGCCGAGATGGCGCCGGCGAGCATCTGCTCTATCTCGGCCGGCTCGCGGAGGCCAAGGGCGTGCGGCTTCTCATGGCCGCGTGGGACGAGATCGCCGTCGGCGGCGGTGTGGGCGTGCCGCTCGTGGTCGCGGGCACGGGGCCACTGGAGCGAGAGGTGGCCGCCTGGGCGGCGGGCCGCGACGACGTGCGGTACGTCGGCCTGTACAACACGGCGGAGTGCAGGCAGGCCATCGCGCGGTCGGTCGCCGTCGTGGCTCCCTCCACGTGGCTGGAGGCGTTCGGCCTGGTGGTCGTGGAGGCGATGGCGGCGGGGGTCCCGACGGTCGCCGCCGGTCACGGCGCCTTCGTCGAACTCGTCGAGGACGGGGTGACCGGGCTGCTGCACCGGCCGGGCGAACCCGCCTCGCTCGCGTCCTGCCTGCGCCGGATCACGGCCGAGCCGGCCCGCAACCGGGAGATGGGCCAAGCAGCCCGGCGCCGTTACGAGCGGGACTTCAGCCCGGCCGTCGGGCTGGAGCGCCTGGTGGAGGGGTACCGCACCGCGATCGCGGGACGGTCCGGCGGCGGGGACAGCCCGCCGCCGGTAGGGGACAGAACTGGCTCGCGGCGGGTACACCCGCGCGAGCGGGATGGGGGAAGTTGATGACACGATGCCGACTCTGCGGCGCGGTGGGACTGGCCAGCGTCGTCGATCTCGGGACGACCCCGCCGTGCGAGAGCTTTCTCGCCGCGGACCAACTGGACCAACCGGAGCCTGCGTACCCGCTGCACCTGCGGGTCTGCACCGACTGCTGGCTCGCGCAGATCCCTCCGCTGATCACGCCGGAGGAGACGTTCACGCAGTACGCGTACTTCTCCTCCTACTCGACCTCCTGGGTGGAGCACGCGCATTCGTTCGTCGCCGACGCCGTACAGCGGCTGGATCTCGGCACCGACGCCTTCGTGGTCGAGGTCGCGAGCAACGACGGGTACCTGCTGAGGCACGTCGTGGACCGCGGGATCCGCTGCCTGGGCATCGAGCCCTCGGTGAACGTCGGCGCCGCGGCGCGGGACGCGGGTGTGCCCACGCTCACGGAGTTCCTGAGTCCGGACACCGGCTCGGCCGTCCGCACCGAGCACGGCCCGGCGGACCTCGTCGTGGCCAACAACGTGTACGCGCACATCCCCGACGTGGTCGGGTTCACCCAGGGGCTGCGCGCCCTGGTCGCCGACGACGGCTGGGTCTCCATCGAGGTGCAGCACCTGCTGACCCTGATCGAGGAGAACCAGTACGACACGATCTACCACGAGCACTTCCAGTACTACACGGTCGCGTCGGCGATCCGGGCGCTGGCGAGCGGCGGGCTCACGCTCGTGGACGTCGAGCTGCTGCCCACGCACGGCGGCTCCATCCGGCTGTGGGCCCGGCCGACCGAGGTGGCCGGCGAGCCGACGCAGCGGGTGGCCGAGGTGCTGGACCGGGAGAAGGCCGCCGGGCTGCAGGAACTGTCCGGGTACACCGAGTTCTCCGCTCGAGTGGCCAAGGTGCGCCGGGACCTCCTGCGGTTCCTCATCGAGGCGGCCGAGCGCGGCGAGACGGTCGTCGGCTACGGCGCCCCGGGCAAGGGCAACACCCTGCTCAACCACTGCGGCATCCGGCCGGACCTGCTCCCGTACACGGTCGACCGCAACCCCTACAAACACGGCAGGTTCACCCCGGGCACCCGCATCCCGATCCTGCCGCCCGAGCAGATAGCCGCCGACAGACCGGACTACGTCCTCGTCCTCCCGTGGAACCTGCGGGCCGAGCTGGTCGAGCAGTTGTCCTTCGTGCACGACTGGGGCGGTCGACTGGTCTTTCCCATACCGGAACTGAGCATTGTCGAGGTCAAGGCATGAAGGTCGTACTGTTCTGCGGCGGCTACGGGCTGCGTATGCGCAACGGAACCTCCGACGACGTGCCCAAGCCGATGGCGATGGTCGGCCCGCGGCCGCTGATCTGGCACGTCATGCGCTACTACGCGCACTTCGGGCACACGGAGTTCATCCTGTGTCTCGGGTACGGGGCCCACCACATCAAGGAGTTCTTCCTCAACTACGAGGAGACGACGTCCAACGACTTCGTGCTGCGGGGCGGACGGACCGAGCTGCTGTCCACCGACATCGCCTCCTGGACGATCACGTTCGTGCAGACCGGCATCGAGTCACCGATCGGGGAGCGGCTGCGCCGGGTGCGGCACCACCTGGACGGCGAGGAGATGTTCCTCGCCAACTACGCCGACGTGCTCACCGATGCCCCGCTGCCGGAGATGATCGACCGGTTCGCCCGGCGCGACGCCGGTGCGTCGATGATGGTGGTGCCGCCACAGTCCTCGTTCCACTGCGTGGAACTGGGCGAGGACGGCCTGGTGGGGGGCATCACCGCGGTGAGTGAACTGCCGCTGTGGGAGAACGGCGGCTACTTCGTTCTCCGCCAGGAGGTCTTCGACCACATCCCGGAGAACGGGGACCTGGTCGCCGACGGTTGCGCCCAACTGGCCAAGCGCGGACGGCTGGTTGCGCACCAGCACCGCGGCTTCTGGAAACCGACCGACACCGTGAAGGAGCGGGCCGCACTCGACGAGGCCTACGCCCGGGGCGACCGTCCGTGGGCCGTGTGGGAACGGGACAGTGCCGGAGCGAGAGCGTGATCCGGCTCGGGGCCGGGCGCCTGGACCGGATCGTCGCGGTGGGCGCGCACTGCGACGACATCGCCATCGGCGCCGGCGGCACGCTGCTGACGCTGTGCCTCGCGCGGCCGGGCATCCGCGTCGACGCACTGGTGCTCTCCGGCGGTGGCGGCGAGCGGGAGCAGGAGGAGCAGGCCGCGCTCGCCGCCTTCTGCCCGGGCGCCGACCTGCGGCTGACCGTGCACAAGCTGCCGGACGGCCGGCTGCCCGCGCACTGGGACGAGGCCAAGACCGCGGTCGAGGAGCTGCGCGCGGGCACGGAGCCGGATCTCGTGCTGGCCCCGCGCACCGATGACGCGCACCAGGATCACCGCGGTCTGGCGAAGCTGATGACCACCGCGTTCCGCGACCACCTCGTGCTCGGCTACGAGATCGTCAAGTGGGACGGCGATCTCGGCCGTCCGGCGGCCTACCAGCCGCTGTCGCCGGAGATCGCCGAACAAAAGGTGCGGCTGCTGCAGGAGCACTACCCCTCGCAGCGGCACCGGCCCTGGTACGACCGGGAAGCCTTCCTCGGGCTGGCCCGGATCCGCGGTATCGAAAGCAACGCGCGCTACGCCGAGGCGTTCGCCGTCACCAAACTCACTCTCGACCTGGGGGAATGAACCTTGCGCGTACTGCTGACCGGGCACCAGGGCTACCTGGGCACCGTGATGGCCCCGGTCCTCGCGGCCGCCGGGCACGAGGTCGTCGGGCTGGACGCCGGCCTGTTCGCCGACTGCGTTCTGGGCCCGACGCCCGCGGACCCGCCGGGGCCGCGGGTGGACCTGCGCGACGTCACGGCCGAACACGTGACCGGGGTGGACGCCGTGATCCACCTTGCCGCGCTGTCCAACGACCCGCTGGGATCGCTGGCGCCGGAGCTCACCTACGACATCAACCACCACGCGTCCGTGCGGCTGGCCCGGCTGGCCCGCGACGCCGGAGTGCGGCGCTTCCTCTACGCGTCGACGTGCTCGGTCTACGGCGCCGCCGGCGGCGACGACCTGGTGGCCGAGGACGCCCCGCTGCGGCCGGTGACGCCGTACGCGGAATCCAAGGTGCGGGTGGAGGACGACCTGCACGAGCTCGCCGACGGCGACTTCAGCCCGGTGTTCATGCGCAACGCCACCGCCTTCGGCTACTCACCCCGGCTGCGCGCCGACATCGTGCTGAACAACCTGGTGGGCCACGCGCTCCTGTCCGGCGAGGTCCTTGTGCTCTCCGACGGCACCCCTTGGCGCCCGCTGGTGCACGCCGGCGACATCGCACGGGCCTTCGCGGCCGCGCTGACCGCGCCGCGCGAAGCGGTGCACGACCGGGCGTTCAACATCGGCAGCGAGATCAACAACGTCACGGTCGCCGAGATCGCCGAGCAGGTCGCCGAGGCGGTGTCCGGCGCGAAGGTGGTGATCACCGGGGAGAACGGTGCCGATCCACGGTCGTACCGGGTGGACTTCTCCCGGTTCCGCGCCGCGATCCCCGGCTTCGACTGCGAGTGGACGGTGAAGCAGGGCGCGCTCGAACTCGCCGACGCCTACCGGAAGTTCGGGCTGACTCGGGAGGACTTCGAGCAGCGCTTCACCCGGCTTGCCGTGCTGCGCGCGGCGTCCGACGCCGGCGCCGTCGACGACACCCTGCGGTGGCGCCGATGACCGCAGTCGGTGAAGAGATGCACGCACTGGTGGAGCGGCTGTACCCGCTCTGCCGGAGCATCACCGGCGACGGTGTGCGCGCCACCCTGGAGATCGTCGGCGAGTACGTGCCACTGCAGGTGCACGAGGTGCCGACCGGGACCCAGGTGCTCGACTGGACGGTGCCGCAGGAGTGGAACATCCGGGACGCGTACGTCGCCGACAGCGCCGGCCAACGGGTCGTCGACTTCGCCGCGTCCAGCCTGCATGTCCTCGGCTACAGCGTGCCGGTGTCGCGGACCATGCCACTGGCCGAACTTCGCGCGCACCTGCACACCCTGCCGGACCACCCGAGTTGGGTCCCGTACCGCACCAGCTACTACAAGCCGGACTGGGGGTTCTGCCTGGCCCAGGAGACCCTGGACGCGCTGCCGGACGGCGAGTACGAGGTGCGCATCGACTCCACCCTCGCGGACGGCCACCTCACCTACGCCGAGCACGTCGTCCCCGGGCAGGTCGCGGACGAGGTGATCGTCTCCTGCCACGTCTGCCACCCGTCGCTGGCCAACGACAACCTGGCCGGCATCGCGGTGGCGACGTTCCTGGCCCGCGCGCTGGCACAGGAAACGCCGTACTACACCTACCGGTTCATCTACGCGCCCGGGACCATCGGGGCGATCACCTGGCTGGCCCGCAACGCGGAGCGGGTGGAACGGGTCAAGCACGGGCTGGTGCTGGCCTGCGCCGGCGATCCGGGCCGGCTGACGTACAAGCAGAGCAGGCGCGGCGACGCGGAGATCGACCGGGTGATGCGGCACGTGCTCCGCGCCTCCGAACGCCCGCACCAGGTCACCGAGTTCACTCCGTACGGCTACGACGAGCGGCAGTTCTGCTCGCCCGGGTTCGATCTCGGCGTGGGCTCGCTGAGCCGGACCCCGTACGCCGGCTACCCCGAGTACCACACCTCGGCGGACGACCCGGACTTCGTCACCCCGGAGGCGATGGCGGACACGCTCGCCCTCTGCCGCGCGGCATTCGCCGTGCTGGACAGCAACCGGCGGTACGTCAACCTCAGCCCCTACGGCGAGCCACAGCTGGGCCGGCGCGGGCTGTACGACTCGCTCGGCGGCCGCAGCGACGCGAAGCAGGCCCAGATGGCCATGCTCTGGGTGCTCAGCCTCTCCGACGGCGAGCACAGTCTGCTGGACGTCGCCGAGCGGTCCGGGCTGCCGTTCGACACCGTCGCCGCCGCAGCCGGTGCCCTGCGCGACGCCGACCTGATCAAGGCATGACACCGATGAGCATCGAGGGGGAGAAGACGACGGCACCGGCCGGATCCGCCAGGCGGGCCCTCGTCGGCCGGCTGTCCTGGGGACTGGCCGACCAGGCGGCCTCCAGCGTGAGCAACTTCGCGGTGGGCATCTACGTGGCCCGCTCGCTGGGGTTGACCGCGTTCGGCGTGTTCAGCCTCGCCTGGGTGACGTACGGCGTGGTGCTCAACGTCTCCCGCGGGCTGGCCACCGATCCGCTCGTGGTGCGCTTCAGCGGCGTGCCGGACGCGTCCTGGCGCGGGGCGGTGGCCCGGTCGACGGGTACCGCACTCGGCGTCGGTGCGGCCATCGGCGCGGCGTGTCTGGTGGCCGGTCTCGGCCTCGGCGGTCGCGTGGGGCCCGCGTTCGCCGTCCTCGGTGTCATGTTGCCGGGGCTGCTGCTCCAGGACGCCTGGCGGTTCTCGTTCTTCGCCGCCGGCGCCGGGCGGAAGGCGTTCGTCAACGACGTCGTGTGGGGGGTCGCGCTCGTCCCGGCCATGGTGGTGGCGGCCCGTGTGGGCAGTGTGGCCGCTTTCGTGCTCGCCTGGGGCGCGTCCGCCACGGTGGCGGCGGGGTACGGCTACATCCAGTCCGGCATCCGGCCCCGGATGTCCGAGGCGCGCGGGTGGCTTCGCGAGCAGCGCGATCTCGGCTACCGGTACCTGGTCGAGAACGTCAGCCTCAGTGGCGCGAGCCAGCTGCGGGCGTACGGGCTCGGCGCGATCGTCGGGGTCGGCGCGGTGGGTGCGGTGCGGGGCGCCGAGCTCCTGCTCGGCCCGTTCCTGGCGGTGCTCATGGGGCTTTCGCTGGTCACCGTCCCGGAGGCGGCACGGGTGCTACGGCAGGCCCCGCACCGGCTCGGCACGTTCTGCCTCCTGCTGGGCGGGGGGCAGGCCGCCGGCGCGCTGCTCTGGGGCACGGCGCTGCTTCTGATGCCCGGCCGGCTCGGCGAGCTGGTGCTCGGCGGCGTCTGGCACTCCGCCTCGCAGCTCATCGTGCCGGTCACTCTCGGCGTCGCGGGCGCGGGCCTCGGCACCGGCGCGGCGGCCGGGCTGCGCGCACTCGGCGCGGCCCGGCGCAGCCTGCGCTGCCAGCTGTTCGCCTCCGCCTGCTATGTCGGCGGCGGGCTCGGCGGGGCGGCCGCCGCCGGCACGGTCGGCTCGGCCTGGGGCGTCGCCGCCGCAACCGTCAGCGGCTCGGCGGTGTGGTGGCTGCAACTGCGGTCCGCCCTGCGCGAGCGCCACCGCAATCCCATCCGCGAAGTGAGGACCTCATGACCGACCGCCCCAGGCTGAGCATCGGCCTGCCCGTGTACAACGGCGAGGAGTACCTGGCCGAGTCGCTCGACGCCCTGCTCGGCCAGACCTACGAGGACTTCGAGCTGGTCATCTCCGACAACGCCTCGACCGACGGGACGCAGGGCATCTGCCGCAAGTACGCGGCTCAGGACTCCCGCATCCGCTACCTCCGTCTGCCTCGCAACATCGGCGCCACGCCGAACCACAACCATGTGTTCGCCGAGTCCCGCGGCGAGCTGTTCAAGTGGGCCTCGCACGACGACCTGTACGGCCGGGACCTGCTGCGGCGCTGCGTGGAGGCGCTGGACGAGCGGCCGGACATGATCCTCGCGCACACCGGCCAGGCGGTCATCGACGGCGACGGCCAGGTGAAGGTCCCCTACGAGTACGGGCTCGCCACGGACTCTCCGCACGCGCCGGAGCGCTTCCGCAGTCTGCTGTTCGAGCCGGGTGGCGACGACTTCTACGGGGTGATGCGGGCCGACATGCTGCGCCGGGTGAAACCGATGGACAGCTACCACCACGCGGACCGCACGTACGTCGCCGAGATCACCCTGCACGGGCCCTTCCACCAGGTGCCGGAGCTGCTGTACTTCCGCCGCGACCACCCCACCCGCGCCGAGCGGGCGAACCCGTCCAAGCGCTCCCGGTGCGTCAACCTGGACCCGCGTCGGGCCGGCCTGCTGCACCCGACGCCCAGGCTGCTCGCCGAGTACATGTGGGGCTTCGTCGCGGCGGTCCGGCGGGCGCCGTTGTCCCCGGCCGACCGGCGCGCCTGCTACCGCCACCTGGCCGCTTGGATGGCCAGCCGGGTCCGGCCGGGCGCCGGTGAGCGGGTCGAGGACCGCGCCCCGGTCGATCCGGGCCTGCTCACGGTCTCCGTCGACGCCCTCGTCGCCGGCCGCGAGGGGAGGCAGGCATGACGGCCGCGGACAGCGCCCCGGTGCGCGTCGGGGTGTTCGGCCTGCTCGGCTCCGGCAACCTCGGCAACGACGGATCGCTCGAAGCCGTGCTCGGGTACCTCCGCGCCGAACACCCGGAGGCGGTCGTGGACGCACTGTGCGGCGGACCCGAGGCCGTGACGACCCGGTTCGGGATCCCCGCGACACGGCTGCACTGGTACCGCGGGGAGTACCGGACCGCGTCGCGTGCGGGCGCGATCGCCGCGAAGGGTCTGGGCAAACTCGTCGACGTCTTCCGCACCGCCGCCTGGGTGCGCCGGCACGACGTGGTGATCGTCCCGGGCATGGGCGTCCTGGAGGCCACGCTGCCGCTGCGGCCGTGGGGCTTCCCGTACTCGCTGTTCCTGCTCTGCGCGAGTGGCCGACTGCTGCGCACCCGGGTGGCGCTGGTCAGCGTCGGCGCCGCGACGATCGGCAACCGGCCGACCCGTGCCCTGGTGCGCTGGTCGGCGCGGCTGGCCGCCTACCGGTCGTACCGGGACGCGCAGTCCCGCGACGCGATGCGGGCGATGGGCGTGGACACCGCGCGCGACGAGGTCTACCCGGACCTGGCGTTCGCCCTGCCGACGCCGCGGGCGAGCGCGCCCTCGGACCCGTCGGCCCCGCCGGGCCCGGTCTGCGTCGGCGTCATGGACTTCCACGGCGGCAACGACGATCGCGCCCGGGCCGATGAGATACACCGGCGCTACCTCGACGGCACGATCCGGTTCGTCCGCGCGCTGGTCGAGGAGGGCAGGGCTGTCCGGCTGCTCACCGGTGACGAGTGCGACGCGTCGGTGGTCGCCGCGATCCTCGACGCGGTGGACTCGCCGCTGGTCACCGCTGCCGAGCCGTTCTCACTGGCCGACCTGATGAAGGAAATGGCGGCTGCCGACACCGTGGTGGCGATCCGGTACCACAACCTGATCTGCGCGTTGAAGACCGGTACGCCGGTGCTCGCTCTCTGCTATGCGGCGAAGAGCGATGCGCTCATGGCGGAGATGGGCCTCGGCGCGTACTGCCACCCGGCGCGCGAGGTCGACGCCGACCGGCTGCTCGAGCAGTTCCATGCGCTGGAGAAGGGTTCGGCCGGGCTGCGGCGGACCCTCACCGAGCGGAACCTGGCCGCCGCCCGGCGCCTCGAGCACCAGTTCAACTCCTTGACCGCGGCCCTGTTCCCTGCGGCCGACCACGCCCACACCTCGCGGAAGGCTCCATGAAGGCGACCGAAGTCCCGGAGATCACCGGCGCGTACCTCTTCGAGCCGACCCCCTACGCCGACGAGCGCGGCTTCTTCTGCCGCACCTTCGACGCCGACGTGGTCCGCTCGGTGGGCCTCGACCCGGACGCCTTCGTCCAGGACAGCGTGTCCCGCTCGGTCCGGGGCGTGCTGCGCGGCCTGCACCTGCGCTCCGGCGCCGGCGAGGCCAAGCTGGTGCGGTGCTCGTACGGGAGGATCTTCGACGTCGTCGTGGACCTGCGGACGGACTCGCCGACGTACCGGAACCCGGCCTTCTTCGAGCTGTCCGACGAGACGCAGGTGACCCTGTACATCCCGGCGGGCTGCGCGCACGGCTTCCAGGCTCTGACCGACACCACCGACGTCTCGTACCGGATCGACCGGCCGCACGATCCCGCCGAGGACGTCACGATCGCCTTCGACGACCCGGAGCTCGCCATTCCCTGGCCGCTGCCGGCCAGATCGATGTCCCAGCGGGACCGGGAGGCGCCGAGCCTCGCCGAGGCCCTGAAGCAAATGGAAAGGTGAAGTTCGCGTGGACACCGAAGAGTTCCTCCTGCCTCGATCGATGATGGCGAACGAGCGGCTGCACGCCATGGTCCCCGGGGGCGCGCACACCTACGCCAAGGGCGACGACCAGTACCCCGAGAACCTGGCCCCGGTCATCAGCCACGGCCGCGGTGCCCACGTGTGGGACATCGACGGCAACCGCTACATCGAGTACGGCTCCGGCCTGCGGTCGGTCAGCCTCGGCCACGCCCACCCACGCGTGATCGAGGCGGTGCGGCGGGAACTCGACCGCGGCAGCAACTTCGTCCGGCCGTCCATCGTGGAGGTCGAGGCCGCGGAACGCTTCCTGGCCACGGTGCCGACCGCCGAGATGGTGAAGTTCGCGAAGAACGGCTCCGACGCCACCACCGCCGCGGTGCGCCTCGCCCGCGCCGCCACCGGGCGCCCGCGGGTGGCCCTCTGCGCCGACCATCCGTTCTTCTCCGTCGACGACTGGTTCATCGGCACCACACCGATGTCCGCCGGTGTTCCGGCGGCGACCAACGAGCTCACCGTGGCGTTCCCTTACGGGGACCTGGCCGCCACGGAGGAGCTGCTCACCCGGTACCAGGACGAGGTCGCCTGCCTGATCCTCGAACCCGCCACCCACACCGAGCCGCCGCCCGGGTATCTCGCCGGCCTGCGCGAGCTGGCCGACCGGCACGGCTGCGTACTGATCTTCGACGAGATGATCACCGGCTTCCGCTGGTCCGAGGCGGGCGCCCAGGGCCTGTACGGCGTCGTCCCCGACCTCTCCACGTTCGGCAAGGCGCTGGGCAACGGATTCGCCGTCTCCGCGCTGGCCGGGCGCCGCGACCTGATGGAGCTGGGCGGGCTGCGTCACTCCGGCGACCGGGTGTTCCTGCTGTCCACCACGCACGGTGCGGAAACACACTCCCTGGCGGCCGCGATGGCCGTGCTCACCACCTACGTCGAAGAGGGCGTCACCGCGCGGCTGCACACCCTCGGCGACCGGTTGGCCGCCGGTGTCCGCGACGCCGCGGCCGCCATGGGCGTCGGCGACCACATCGTCGTCCGGGGCCGGGCCAGCAACCTGGTCTTCGCCACCCTCGACGAGAACCGGCAGCCGTCGCAGCAGTACCGCACCCTGTTCCTGCGCCGGCTCCTCGCGGGCGGGGTGCTGGCCCCGTCTTTCGTGGTGAGCAGCGCGCTCGACGACGCCGACATCGATCACACCGTCGACGTGGTGGCCGAGGCATGTGCGGTGTACCGGAAGGCACTGGACGCCGCCGACCCCACCCCCTGGCTGGCCGGACGACCGGTGAAGCCCGTATTCCGCCGCTTGGCGTGACGTGATGTCAGCGACGCTCCCGCCGACCGGCGTCGGCCATCCGACCGACCAGCCGGTCAGCCGTCCGGTCCACCAGCCACCCGGTCGCCGGTATCACCGCCAGCGCGGTGCACCAGCCGCCTAGGACGTCGGTCGGGTAGTGCGCGCCCAGGGCGACCTGTGCCCAGCCCATGGCGGCGCCGGAAACCAGCGCCGCGGCGAGCACGAGCGACGTGCCGGCCGTTCTGCCGAGGCCGAGCAGGCCGGTCGCGAGCAGCGCCACCATGAGGGCGAGCGCGGTGGCGAAGGCGGTATGCCCGCTCGGATAGGACAGGTTGTCGCCGTGGATGGTGCGTCCCACCAGGGACTTGAGCAGCGTCGCCGTCCCCACGGTCATGCCGACGCCGGCAACGACGAGCACCGCCGCGCGAGGACGCCGAAGCAGCAGGCAGCCCGTCACGGCGGCCACGACCAGCGTCGCCGATCCGGCGGGCTCCCCCAAGAAGTCCATGGCCAGAGCGACGTGCCGCCATGGCGTCCCCACACCGTCCAGCGCCGTCCCGATCCGCGCATCCACCGTGCCGGGCTTGCTGTCGTCGGCATACAGGACCCCCAATACGACGACCACCAGCGCGGCGAGGGCCGCGATCAGCCCGAGCCACCCGCGCAGCGATCGGGGGAGCACCTCGCGCGCCGACCGGCCGGTCACACGCCCACCTCGTCCGGTCGGCCTGAGGTGCTTTGCCGTGATCGGTAGATGATGTTCGGATCCTGACGTCTTGAGGGAGGGTGAGGGGGCGGCCCCTCACCCGACCGATGGGCAGCCACGAATCAGCGGCTTCCTGTTTCCCCTGCTCCAGGCCCTCTTGAAGACTGCCTGGCCTGCTTTCGGTGACCTTCTTGTCTGCCATGCGCAGAGGTGCTTCATGTCCGCAGACCATCCGGCAGATCCGATGCACCTCCCCCTCCCCTCGGGGCCAACGCCATGTCACCCACCGCTACCGCGATGCCGCGTCCCCGAGAACTGCCCGCTCCCGCCCGCCGACATGGCCGGGATCGTCGGATGCACAGGCTGTGCACGGCTGGACCGAGCAGGATGGCCTGTGCAGTCCGAACTCGCCAGCCTGTCCATGACCTTGGCCAAGGGCATCGGAATCAGTCTCTACTCGCCACCCTAACCAACATGCGGTCGCGGCAAACCGCCGTCGAAAAGTCCGTGTGTCAACGCTCCGCGCATTGTTGTTCCGGATCGCCCTTCCGCGTGCGAGCCACGGAATGTCACCGAAACCGCGATCGTGATGCGTCATGGATGACGCCCTCCTGCGGGCCTCGGCTTGGGCCCGGAACGCGATGTTGGCACCGCTCGGACCTACCGGGGCCGTCGCCACGCGGCGTCACGGCCCCCAGGGGCGACCGGAGAGCGTACCACCGGCCGCGATTCTCCATGTTGGCATGATCGACCGATATCGACGGATCCCACACCGCTGGGCTCACCCGTGCTCGCACACCCGCCTCCCTGCAACTGACGGCCGCTCAGAACGAGCGTCATCCATGCGTCAACCGGCCCAGTGGCGCCGACACGCAGCCCGCCACCGCGCCACCGGAAACCGCCGCTGCCGCGGCCCGGGCCGTTGGCGATCGTCGAAGCAACCGAAGAGACCCTGGTCGCGGGCGGACCCGCGGCGCTGACGCTGGAGGCCGTCGCGGAGCGCGCCGACGTCGCCGTGCAGACGGTCTACCACCGGGTGGGCGGAAGGTCCGCCGTCCTCATCGCGGTGGCCGAACGGGCCTTCGAGGAGAACCGGGTGTACATGGACGCCGCCTACGCGACCCCGGCACGCCGCGCGAGCGCATCGCGCCGGCCGCCGAGGCCGGTCCAGCAGCCGCACCGCTTCCCGGCGTTCCGCGGCGGTGGCCGGAGCCCGGCGGCCGTCGTCCGGGGCGCCGTCGAGGCCGCTCCCGCGGCCACAGCCGCGACCAGCCCCAGCGGTACGGCGAGGAGGACGAGGCGGCGCGCGGGGCCGGGAAGCGGACGGGGGAGCCGGGGGCGTGCGGGTGGTGTGACGGCGGCTGCGACCGAAGGGCGTTGTGCTGCTCTGCGCGGCTGCCGGAGTTCCGCCTCCGTGAGACTGCGGAGTCGTTTCCGGGCGCGGAAGGGGCGGGCCCCCACCGCGCCGACGGCCAAGCCGAGCACCTCGGCCGCCGTGTGGTCGTCGAATATCTGCCCGGACGCGTCCGGATCCCGGTCTCGCACACGAGCGCGCAATGGATGCCCCACACCTCTGCCTGTCCCCCACCCGAGCCGCGGTGCCGTGACCCCTGTCGCAGCAAGGCCTGGATCTACCCTTCGTTTCAACCAGGGGGCAGGCACCTGGCACGCACATCTACGCGCCCGCCACGTACCGCCGATGACGCCCCATGAGCCAACGGACTCCCCGCCCAAGCAAGTATCAGATAAGGTAAACCTTACCTAACTTTGGAGATGGCGGATGAAGTCAGACCCCGACCAGCCCATCGAGCCGGCCCCCGCCGAGCGCGCCCGCTCGATCCTCGCGGCCGCCACGTCGCTGACCCTCACCACAGAGACGTACCGCATCGAGCTGATCGGCTTGCACGCCGTCGACGACGCGGGTCGGCTGACCCTGCAGGACCCGTCCGGAGGCTGCATCGCCGCCGCACTCACCACGACCTCGAGGCGCGACCTCGCCGCCATCGTGGAGCTGACCGACATCACTCCGGTACCCGTGCGCGACCGGGTCCGCGCCCGCCTCACTCTGGGCGGCTGGCTCAGCCCCGACGAGCCGGGCCGACTGCGTTTCCACCGCGCCCGCGCCGCCCTCCAGGAGACCGACGGGACGACCCGCCTGGGACTCGACGAACTCGCCCTCGCCGCGCCGGACCCACTCGCCCTGCACGAGGCGCACTTGCTCACCCACCTCGACACCACCCACGACGAGACGGTTGCCGCACTGTCCCGGCTGGCTCCGCCCCGGCTCCTGCTCGCGGCGAGCCGGGTACGCCCGGTCCGCCTGGACCAGTACGGTCTCGTACTCCGACTCGAACGCGCCCGTACACACAGCGACGTCCGCCTCCCCTTTCCCGGCCCCGCACGCACACCCCACGCGGCACTGGGGCAGATCGCCGCACTGGCCACACAGGCGTCCGCACACTGCACCCGCCGGCACAGCCGATCACGCAGCCACCGATGAGCCGTCGGCAACACCCTTGCCCCGGCCGGCAGCCGGCCGCCGTGCAAGCCCCGGGAGACAGGCCGATCCGAGCCAGGATTCACATCATTTAGGTTAGGTTTAGCTAATAAAATCTTGGCAGTCCGGACCCAGCGGTGTGTGCGTATCAGGGGAGGGAAATCACCCATGGGCTTGCCCGCCATCGACTCCTACCCCATGCCGGACCGCTCCGCCCTTCCCCGGTCGCGTGTCTCCTGGACGATCGACCCGGCGCGCGCCGCGCTCCTGGTCCACGACATGCAGAACCACTTCGTCGGAGCGTTCCCGCCGGGGCGTCCCCCTGTGGTGGACCTCGTCGACAACATCGCGGCGCTCCGGGAACTCTCGGGGACACTGGACATGCCCGTCGTCTTCAGCGCGGAACCGGCCGGACAGCCGCCGGGGCAGCGCGGGCTCGTCGCCGACATGTGGGGGCCGGGCATCGGGGACGAGCCGGAGGCCGCCGCGATCGTCACGCCCCTCACCCCTCGCCCCGGCGAGCATCTGCTGGCGAACGTGCGCCACAACGCCTTCCTGCGCAGCCATCTCGGCAGGCTGCTGCGTGCGAACGGGCGCGACCAGCTCATCATCTGCGGGGTGTACGCGCACCTCGGCGTCCTGCTCACCGCGGCAGACGCCTTCATGAACGACATCCAGCCGTTCGTCGTCGCCGACGCGGTGGCCGACTTCTCCGCCGAGGAGCACACCCTGGCCCTTCGGTGGGCCGCACGCAGCGGCGTGGTCTGCATGACGGACGGTCTGCTGCGCGGCCTACTCCTGCACAGGCAGCCGAAAGCGCGTGATCACATCACGCGCGATATCGGGCAGGCACACGGATACCCGGAGAGACGGAGAACATGACCTTACGAGCCGCTGTGGCCGGAGCCCATGGCTGTGTCGGTGGGGAGGTGCCCCGCCTGTTGTCCCTTCTCAGGCCCGGGGAACTGCGAGGCAGCACGGTCGTCGTCAAGTTCGGCGGCCACGCCATGGTGGACGCGAGCCTGCAGCGGACGTTCGCGCAGGACGTGGTGGAGCTGCTGCGCGCGGGACTGCGCCCGGTCGTCGTACACGGCGGCGGGCCGCAGATCAGTGCGATGCTCGACCGCCTCGGCCTGGAGACCCGCTTCGAGGCGGGCCTGCGGGTGACCACTCCGGAGACCATGGACGTGGTGCGCATGGTGCTGACCGGCCGGGTCCAGCGGGAGCTGGTCGGCCACATCAACGTCCACGGGCCCTTCGCCGTGGGCCTGACGGGCGAGGACGCACACACGATGACCGCCGTTCGACGGCCGGCCCGGGTGGACGGCCGGTCGGTGGACATCGGTCTCGTCGGCGACATCGTGGACGTGAACGCGGGCATGGTGCGGACGCTCCTGGAGCAGGGGCACATCCCGGTGGTCTCCCCCGTGGCACGCGGTGAGGACGGACAGGTCTACAACGTCAACGCCGATCTCGCGGCATCGGCCCTGGCCGTGTCCCTCGACGCCGAGCGGCTGGTGATGCTCACCGACGTGGAGGGGCTGTACGCGAACTGGCCGCACACCACCGAGGTGATCGAGCGCCTGACCGTCACCGAGTTGGACGGGATGCTGCCGGGACTGGCGAGCGGGATGCTGCCGAAGATGGAGGGCTGCCTGCGGGCCGTCCGTGGTGGCGTGCGCAAGGCACACGTGACCGACGGCCGCGTGCCGCATGCGGTACTGCGAGGGATTGCCGGCGAGACGAGCCCCGGCACCACCGTGGTTCCCGACGACAGTCCGGACCACGGCGAGCCATCTGCATGACCGCCGCAGAGGACGGGGTGCTCACGCTCTGCCGACGGACCCGTGAGGGCACAGACGTGCGGCACCCCGCCCCTGACGCTGGGCCGACGGTCACAGGATGCGCGTGAGGATCCGCGCGTTGCGCCGTGGATCCAGGGACTCCGCCCAGGACGGAGGTGCCAGGAGCGCGGTCGTGGGCACGAACCCGTGCCGGAGGAACAGACCGCCACCGCCGGTCGTCGCCGTGAACAGGGCACCGAGCGACTGAGCGCGCGCCCTGGACAGCACGGCGCGCAGGAGCCGGGCTCCCACTCCGCATCCCTGCCTCTGCCCGGCCACGCAGAAGTTGTAGACGACCCCCGTGGGGCCACCGCGGTCCTCCCCCGATTCGGCCGGATGCACGCGCAGGCCCACACAGCCTTCGACGGTGCCGTCGGGGGCCTGCGTCACGAGGAAGTCGGCCGCATGGGTGGCGTAGAGCGAGACCGGCCGCTCCCGCAGCGCCCCCGAGCGCACGAAGGGCCGGGACAGGTCAGCGAGTACGACAGCGTCCTCCCGACGGGCGGTACGCACGGAGGACGTCGGTGCGTGAGGCGTCTGCGGCGGCAGGGCAGAGCGCGGCGAAGCCGTGATCAAGGCTGTCCTTCCTCGGTTCCACGATCGACAAGTGCCCGGCACCGGTTCCGCCTTCGGCATCGCGGGTCGCGTCTAACCACACGGGCGCCCCGGATAGTCGTCGGTCTCGGGTACGCCCGCCTCTCGCATCCTGCACAGAACCTCGTGCAGGACCGTCTCGTCGCCGGCGTCCACGGGGCAGTTGGTCTCCCTGTCGAAGACCAGGGTCTCCGCTGCCGTGTTCCAGATGACCCAGCGATTCCGGAACACATCGCCCTCCCAGAGATGCGCGTAGCTCTCGACAGCCGGCGCCTTCCTGCTCACGACGCCGGCCTCCCGGTCTCACGGCCGTCGACGTACGTCGCCAACACCTCGATGTCCCCGATGCGCGAGGTGTCGACGTGCCGGGGGTCGTCGCCGAGCACGACCAGGTCGGCGAGCTTGCCCGGGGTGAGGCTTCCCAGACTGTCCTCCCGGTGGCAGGCGAAGGCGCCGGCGACGGTGTAGGCGCGCAGGGCTTCGTCGACGGTGATGCCCTCGTCCGGGCCGATCACCTGGCCGGACTCGGAGGCGCGTTCGACCATGAACTGGACGGCTCGCAACGGGGATCCGTCCGTGACGGGGCGATCGGAGCTGCCGACGAGCGTGATGCCGTGGTCCAGGAACGCCCGGCCGCGGTAGAGCCACGGGGCCCGCTGCTCGCCCATGATCGCCGCGTAGTCGTCGCCGAAGCAGCGCAGGAAGTCGGGCTGGACGACCGCGCTGATGCCGAGCTGCGCGAAGCGCGGCAGCTGGTCGGGGCGGATCAGGCCGGCGTGCTCGATGCGGTGCCGGGCACCGGGGCGCGGACGGAGGCGCTGGGCCCGTTCCAGGGCGTCCAGGGCGATGTCGGCCGCGCGGTCGCCGATCGCGTGAACGGCGAGCTGCCACCCGGCGAGGTGGCCGTCCACGATCGTGTCCGCGAGCACGTCCGGGTCGTCCTGCAACTGGCCTGTGTGGTCGAGCCCTTCGTACGGGCTGCTGAGCGCGGCGGTCCGGGCCATCATGCCGCCGTCGGTGTAGATCTTCAGCGCGCCGACCGAGAGCCGGTCGCCGCCGAACCCGGTGCGCAGGCCGAGGTCGAGGGCCCGGGGAATGCCGTCGGCTTCGTGGGCGGCGACCGTGCGCAGCCGGTCCGCGGACACCATGAGCTGTACACGCAGCGGCAACAGACCCTTCTCTGCGGCGAGTTGGTAGGCACCCAGTTCGACCGGGCTGTGGCCGAAGAGGGTGCCGCCGATGCCCGCCTCGGCGCAGGCGGTGACGCCTTGGGCCAGGCAGGTCCGGGCGGCCCGTCCGATGGCCTCCGCCAACTCCGCCTGGGAGTACGGCAGGCGCAGCGCGCGGGCGGCGCCCATGGCGCCCTCGGTGAGGAAGCCGCTGTCGTGCGGGATGTCGGCGGGGAGCAGGTCGAGAACGGCGGTGTTGACGACGCAGCCGTGCCCCGAGTCGTGCAGCAGGAACACCTTGCGGCCGTGGCTGACCTTGTCCACTTCGGCGGCGGTCAGATGACGGCCGAGGGCCCGCTGGTCGTAGCCGGCGATGCTCACCCAGGAGCCGGGCGAGCCCTTCCGGGTGACGGCTTCCTCCACGACGGCGAGCACGTCGTCGATGCGCGAGCGGCCCGCGATGCTCGGAGTGTTCTCCTTGAACCCGGTCCAGGCCAGGTGCACGTGGGCGTCGATGAACCCGGGCAGCACGGTGGCGCCCTGCAGGTCGATCACCTCACGTGCCGGCAGGGAGGTCACGGCCTCGTCCAGGCCGACGATCCGGCCCCGCCAGATGCCCAGGTCGTGGGCGACGGGGTGGTCGGGGTCCATGGTGAGGAAGCGGGCGTTCGTCAGTCTGGTGCACAGCATCAGCGAGATACCCCGGCGGTGGTCAGCCGTCCATGGACGCAGAGAGGGACCGGGGGCGCAGGTCGGTCCAGTGGGCCTCGATGAACTCCAGGCACGCCTCGCGGCTGTTCTCGTCGAAGACGGTCGTCCACCCTCCGGGCACCTCGGCGAAGGACGGCCACAGTGAGTGCTGGCCCTCGTCGTTCACCAGGACCAGGAAACGGCCTTCGGTGTCGTCGAACGGGTTGGTGCTCATCGGTGCCTCCTCGGGGCCGACGGGTCCGGTGACAGTCGCGTCGGGAGAAGTGGATCGGGTATGGAAGAGAATGCCACGCTTAGGTTAGCCTCGCCTAAGTAAGACGAGAGGAGCTTAGCCTCTCAACTTCCCTGTCACAAGGAGACGTTGTATGCGCAGGACCGATCCCGTCTCCGACCCCACGGCCGACTTGAAGGATCCCTTCGTCGAGTTCGGACTGCCCGGTGAACCCGGCACCGACGAGTTCTGGGCGGCCGCGGAGGCGGGGTCGCCCACGTCGCTGCCCGCCGGCAACGGCGGTTGGACGACCCTGTTCCTGTGGCGCGGGTCCGAGGCGAGCATCGACTTCGAGAGCTGGTCGGAGCCGGTACCCCTGCGCCGGTGGGGCGACACGGACTGCTGGTACGCCGAGGTGCGCATGCCCGAACGGCTGCGGGTCACCTACCGGTTCCTCGCGGGCGACGCGGCGTACGCCGACCCGTTCAACCCGGTCGGTGCGGGCGGTGACCGGTCCATCGCCGCCACCCCGGACGCCCCGGCCCAGCCGCACTGGCCCGTCCTCGGCGCCGCAGCCGTCCTGCCCCTGCCGCGCGCCCGGCTCCGCTGGACCAGCGAACGGCTCGGCGGGCGGCGCACCGTGCGCGTCCACCCGGCGGGCGGCGGCGGGCCGGTGGTCCTGCTGCTCGACGGGGACGACTGGCTGTACCTGCACCCGGCCATGACCGCGTTCGACTCGGCCGTCGCCGGTGGCGAGCTGCCCCCGGTCACCCTCGTCCTCCTCCCGGCCAAGGACAGGGAGGCCGAGTTCGCGTGCAGGCCCGAGCTGTGGGAGGCGATCCGGGACGAACTGCTGCCGCTGGTGGCGGACTCCGGCACCCCCGTCGACCCGGACCGGCTGGTGGTCGCCGGGCAGAGTCTCGGCGGGCTGAGCGCGATGTACGCGGCACTGGAGTTCCCGGACCTGGTGTCCCGCGTCGCCTGCCAGTCGGGGTCGTTCTGGTGGACACCCGACGCCATGGACCGGGCGGACCCCATGGGCGGCCCGGTCGGCGGGGCCGTCGCCACGCGCCTGCGGGAGCGCCCCGACCTGTCCGGTCTGCGAGTCGCGTTCGACGTGGGGGAACACGAGACGCCCATGCTGCCCCACTGCGACCTGGTGGAGTCCCTGGCCGAACAGGCCGGTGCGACCGTGCGGGTTGCCCGGTCGGCGTCAGGACACGACCGAGCGGGCTGGCGGCACGCCCTGCTCAGGGATGTCGCCTGGGCCCTCGCCTGAGCGGCCTCGGGGACGGGGCGTCCGACGAGGCCGCTCAGCGGGTCACCGGGCCACCGCGAGGCAGTAGTCCTCGTCGGTGGCCAGGAGGTTCCGATGGGTGTCCTCGGCCGTGATGACACCGTCGTCCAGGACGAGGACCCGGTCGACGGCGTCCAGAAGGGCCGGGCTGCTGGTGATCACGAGGGTGGTGCGGCCCCGGCGCAGCTCCGCGATGTTGCGCGCGATGAGCTGTTCGGTGACCGCGTCGACGGCTGTGGTCGGGTTGTGCAGGACGAGCACGTCGGTGTCGGCGGCGAGGGCGCGGGCCAGGGACAGCCGTTGGCGCTGTCCCCCGGAGAGGTTCGCGCCACGGTCGCGGACGCCGTAGTCGAGTCCTTCGCGGTGGAGGGCGACGACGTCGGTCAGCATGGACGCCGCCACGGCCTCCGGGACCATCCGGCTGGTGCCCGCCGGGTCGATGTTGGTGCGGAGGGTGCCCGCGAAGATCTCCCCGTCGTACGGGTTCACCAGCAGGTGCTCACGGACCGCCTCGACCGACAGGTCCGCGAGCCCCTTCCCGCCGACCCGCACCACCCCGTCGTACGCGTCGGGCGGGACGTTCACGGCCAGGATCGACGCGAGGTCGGCCGCCGCGCGCGGCTGGTAGGCGGCGATCGCCACGAACTCGCCGGCGGACACCTGGAACTTCAGCTTGCGCAGGGTCCCGTGTCGGACGCAGTCGATCTCGAGGTCTCCGCCTGCGGCCGGGCGCTCCGGCCCCGGGGTCGACACCGGCGGCGCGGTCAGCACCAGCGCCATCCGCTCGGCCGACGCGCGCGCGATCATGACGTACTTCGGCATCTCCGAGAACAGCTTGAGCGGCTCGATGATGAACTGCGCCAGCCCCACGGCCATGACGAGTTCCCCGATGCCGATCCGGCCGTCGAACGCCAGCCAGCCCGCCGTCAGGGTCACAGCGGCGGCGAGGATCGCGTTGAGGGCCAGCGCGGTGCCCGCGTACGCGCCGTTCACCCTGGCGACGGTGATCGCCTGGTGCCTCGCCTCCGCGCTGACCCTCCGATAGGACCGGAACGCCGCGTGGTTGCCGCCGAAGCCGTGCAGCGGGCGCAGGCCGGTGATCAGGTCGGCGACCTTCGCGCCCGCCCGTGCCACCCGGGCCTGCTGTTCGCGGGTACTGGAACCGATCCGCTTGGACATCACGCTCAGCACCGACAGGATCGCGAGGGTTCCCACGATCACCAGCAGGCCGAGCCGGATGTCGGCCAGGCCCAGCGCGACCGCCGCGACCACCACCGCGACCAGGGAGCTGATCAGCAGCGGCACCACCTCGATGATGTCGGCGGTCTGGTCGGCGTCCTCGGTGGCGATGGTCAGCACCTCGCCGGACTTCAGATCGACGTCCCGCGCGACCGGCTGGAGTCCGCAGGCCGCGACCTTCACCCGCCAGCGGTGCGCCTCGGTCGTGTTGGCCTTCTGCAGGATGCGCATCCCGAACCGCCACGACAGCGACACGGTCGTGATGATCACGGCAAGCGCGGCGATGGACAGGGCGAGCGCGCCGGAGCTCCGCTCCCGCATCGTGTGTTCGGCGATCATGCCGAGCGCGATGGGGAAGGCCGTCTCGCCGGCCTGGTACAGGCCCATGAGGACGGTGCCCCAGACCATGGCGCCGACGTTGCGGCGCAGTGCGGTCCGGAGGATGTCGGACCCCGCGCGGGGCCGCTTCGTGTCAGGAGTGGTCATCGATGTGGCGGGCCATCGCTTCCGGGGTTCGCAGGGTGAACAGGTCACGGATCGTGATCACGGGGCCGAACTCCCGGCGGAGCAGCCCGATCAGACGCACCGCCAGCATGGAGTGTCCTCCCAGGGACACGAAGTCGCCCACCGCGCTCACCTCGTCGTCGTCCAGGTCCAGTGCCTCGGCGAAGAACTCGCACACCACGGTCTCGGTCCCGGTCTCCGGTCCCCGCTCCCCCGCCGTGGTCAGCGCGCCCAGCGGCTTGGCCTCCGGCAGCGCCTTGGTGTCAGCCTTCCCGTTCACCGTCAGCGGGATGCTGTCGACCTGGGCGTAGTGCGTCGGTCGCAGGAAGTCCGGCAGCCCGGCACCCACTGCGGCGGCTACCGCCGCCAGGTCGGAGCCGTCCAGCACGAGATAGGCGGCCAACCGATAGGCGCCGTCGACCTGCGGGTCGGGTTGGGCGACCGCGGCGACGAACCGCACCGCCGGGTGCGCCGCGAACACGGCCTCGACCTCGCCCAGTTCGACCCGGTGCCCCCGGATCTTGACCTGCTGGTCGGTGCGGCCCAGGTACATCAGGTTCCCGTCGGGCCGCCGGACCACCAGGTCCCCGGTGCGGTACATGCGCTCCCCGGGTGCGCCGAACGGGCACGCGACGAAGCGGTGCGCCGTCTGGGCCGGCTGCCCGAGATAGCCGCGCGCGATGCCGATGCCCGACACGTACAGCTCGCCGGGAACTCCGTCCGGCAGGGGCCGCAGCCAGGGGTCCAGCACGTAGACACCGGTGTTGTCGATCGCCACCCCCACCACGGGGTCCTGGCACTCGAAGGTGCCGACGCCGAGGGTGTTGATGGTGTACTCGGTGGGTCCGTACAGGTTGTAGCCGACCGTCCCCTCGGTCTCGGCGAGCCGCTGCCACAACGTCGGGGTGACGGCCTCGCCGCCCAGCAGCACCAGCGCCGGCCGCCGCTGCGGGTTGTCGAGCAGGCCCTCGGCCACCAGCTGCTGCGCGTAGGTCGGGGTCACGTTGACGACGTCGATGCCGTGCTCCAGGCAGTACTCGACCAACCGGGGTGCGTCACGGCGCAGTTCCTCGTCGCAGATGTGCACCTCGTGACCGTCGGCGAGCCACAGCAGCTCCTCCCACGACATGTCGAAGGCGAACGACACGGTGTGCGCGATCCGGAAGACTCGGTGGCCGTGCTCCGCCAGCACCGGCTCGAAGATCCGGCGCTGATGGTTGATCAGCATGTTGGTGAGCCCGGCGTACTCGGTCACCACGCCCTTGGGCTTCCCGGTCGAACCGGAGGTGTAGATCGTGTAGGCGGGGTGCCGCAGGCGGTCCGGGTCGTCCGGCGCGAACGTCACGAACGGCTCGGCCTCGGGCCGAGGACGGTCCAGCTCGATCAGGTCGCCGGTCAGCCGGGGAGACACGGCGCTCACGGTGAGGATCACGTCCGGGCTGGCGTCCGCGAGGATCGAGGCGATCCGCTCGTCCGGGTGGTCCAGCTCCAGCGGCACGTACGCGGCGCCGGCGCGCAGTACGGCGAACAGCGCCACGATCCAGTCGAGGGAGCGTGGGATCGCCAGGCCCACGGTCGTCTCGGGGCCGATGCCGCGTGCGGCGAGCACACCCGCCAGCGCGCGGCTGCGGTCCCTCAGTTGAGCGAAGGTCATGGTCGCGCCGTCGGCGACGAGCGCGACCCGCTGTGGGGCGCGGTCCGCCGCCTGGTCGAACCGGTCGACCACGGTGTCCGTGCCGATGCCCGTGCGTTCGGTGGGCTCGGGCTCCGGCCCCGGACCCGGCAGTGCGCCGACCGGCCCGCTCGCCCGGGCCAGGTCCTCGAGCACGCGCAGGTAGTCGTCGAGGAGACGACGTGCGTTCTTGGTGTCGTCGTCGCGGTACTCCAGCTTGACCGTCAGCCGGTCGCCGGGCGTGACGACCCAGGTGAACGGGTAGTGGGTGGAGTCGTCGGCCTTCACCGCGGTGATGCCGTGCCTGGCGTTCATCTCGGCGAACGCGTCCATGTCCAGGAAGTTCTGGAGCACGAACAGGTTGTCGAACAGGAGGTCGTGCCCACCCGCCCGCTGGATCTCGCCGAGTCCCAGGTGCTCGTGCTCCATCGCCTCGACCCTGGCCGCCTGCACGGCCGACAGGTACTCCCGGACGGTGTCGTCCGGCCGCGCCCGTGTCCACAGGGGCACGGTGTTGAGCAGCACGCCGACGATGCCGTCCAGGTCCGCGCCCTCGCGGCCGGAGACGGTCACGCCGAACACGGCGTCGGCGCGTCCCGTGCGGGCGCCCAGCAGCAGACCGAACGCGCCGGTCAGCACCGAGTTCAGCGTGACACCGTGCGCTCTGGCCGCTTCCCGCAGCAGTTCCGACCGTCCGGCGGACAGCGTGTGCACGAGCGCACGCGGCAGCTCGTCGGAGAGGGACGGCGCCGGTCCGGCGAGCAGCGTGGGGCCGGGGAGGCCGGCCAGGTGCTCCGCCCAGAAGCGTTCCGATACGGCGGTGTCCTTCGCGTCGAGCGCCCTGGCGTAGTCCTCGAAGCTCGGCGTGACCGGGACGGACGCCGGCAACTCGCCCGCGAGGACGGCCTGGTAGGCGTCGAACAGACCCCGCAGCACGATCTCTCGGGACCAACCGTCCCACAGCAGCAGGTGGTAGCTCAGCAGCAGGCCGTCGCGGTCGCCTGGCAGACGCACCACGGTCAGCCGGATCAGCGGCGGCTCAGCCGGGTCGAATCCCGTGTCGCGGTCCCGGGCGCGCAGGGCGTCGACCTCCGCGTCCGTCGCCAGTTCGATCGTGTGGACGTCGACCCGGCGTCCCGTGGCGAGGACCTGGACGGGGTTTCCGTCCTCGTCGGTGGTGAAGCCGGCGCCCACGACCGGATGCCGCGCGATCACGTACGCCATCGCCTCGGCCAGCGCGTCGGTGTCCAGGCGCCGGTCGAAGGTGAACCAGCTCTGCGCGACGTAGTGTCCGGCCGTGCCCGCCATCTGGGCCTGGAAGAACAGGCCGCGCTGCAGCGGGGTGACCGGTGCCGTGCGCTCGGCCGTCGCGGCGGCGTCCGCGACGCGTGCCAGCGCGCTGTGCCAGTGCTCGGTGATCTCGTCGGGGATGCCCTCGGCGAGGGTGAAGGCCGCGTGCAGGCTTCCGGTGGCATCGTCGGTCCACGCGTTGACCTCGACGGCGTACGGGCTGCCCTGATCGCCGCCGGAGATGTGCAGCGCCTGGGACTCGCTGCCCCGGCCCAGGTAGTTGAACAGCACCTGCGGGCGGGCGATCAGCAGTGGGGACGTCTGCGGGTTGACGTACCTGAGTCGGCCGTAGGCGACGTGCGCGCGCTCGTCCGGCTGGCGTTCGGCGATCTCGCGGGCCGCTGCGACGGGGTCGGTGTGCGCCGTGAGCCGCACGGGCGCGATGGAGGTGAACCAGCCGACCGTGCGGGTGTAGTCGTGGTGCTCCAGCACCGGGACCCGGCCGTGCCGCTCCAGCTCGATCGCGAGATCGGTGGGGGACGGCTGTATCTCTGTCAGCGCGGTGCGCAGCGCGCCGCACAGCAGCTCGGTGAGACCGACGCCGAGCGCGGCGGGCGCGGTACGCGTCACGCGCTCGCTCACGTCGGGTGGCAGGACGAGCGTGGTCTCGCGCAGCTCGGCGACCTCGGGCAGCAGCGGGGGCGCCTCGAGGGTGGTGATCCAGTGTCCGAGGTCGTCGACGGCGTGGGCGGACCGGAGGGTCAGCGCCTCGGCGTACTCGGCGTACGACGTGGTGGCCGGTGCCGGCGCGTCCCCGCGCAGCGCGGCCGCCAGGTCGTCCAGCAGGACCAGCCACGACACCGAGTCGACGGCGAGGTGGTGCACGGTGACCACCAGGGTCCGGGTCGATTCCAGCCACGAGAACGCGATGACGTCACCGGACTCGGGATCGAGCCGCCCGGCGGCCTCGTTCGCCGCTGTCGTCGCATCGGTGGTGTCCGGGCGTACGACGGTGACCTCGCGGACGGGTTCGGTGCGCAGCGTCCACACCCCGTGCTCGACGCGCAGCCGCAGCCGGAGGACCGGGTGCGCGGCCACGACGGCGTGCGCGGCGCGCCCGACGTCGGCGAACCCGGTGCCCTCGGGGGCCACCAGCGTCCTGGCCTGGGCGAACCGGGCGAGTGATCCTCCCAGTTCCCGCTGGCGCAGGATGATCGGCGTCGGTGTCAGCGGGCCGTCCTCACGGCGGACGGGCGCGGGCGCCGCGATGGGCGGTGTGCCCGTCCCCAGGTGCTCGGCGAGCGCGCGCGGTGTCCGGAACAGGAACACGTCCCGTGGCGCGATCGTCAGGCCCAGCGCCCTGGCCCGGTTGATCACGGTGATGGCGACGATGCTGTCACCCCCGGCCCTGAAGAAGTCGGTGTCACCGTCCACTTCGGAGCCCGGCAGCGTCTGCGCGAAGAGGTCGACCAGTGCGGCCAGCACGGAGTCGTTCTCGTTCACGGAATCGCTCGCCGCCGCCGGGGTCGCGTCCCGCGAGGCCCGCTCGGCCAGGGCCTTCCGGTCCAGCTTGCCGTTGACCGTCAGCGGCAGGGCATCGACCGGCAGCACCCGGCCCGGCACCATGTGCACGGGCAGCTTCGCGGACAGCAGGCCGGTGAAGTCGCCGGGCACCCGGCCCACGACGTGCGCGACCAGGTGGTCGCCGCCGTCCGCCACGGTGACGGCCACATCGACCACGCCGTCGAGTTCCCTGATCGCAGCCTCCACCTCGCCCAACTCGATGCGGAATCCCTTGAGTTGGACTTGGTCGTCGGCACGGCCGGTGAACTCCAGCTCACCGTCGAGCGTGCGGCGGGCGAGGTCGCCCGTGTGGTACATGCGGGAGCCGTCGCCCGCGAACGGGTTCGCCACGAACCGGCCCGCGGTGAGCCCCGGCCTGCCCAGGTAGCCGAGCGACACCTGGTCGCCGGCGACGTAGATGGCACCCACCCGGCCCGGCGGCACCGGCCGGAGCCGGTCGTCGAGCAGATAGGTGACGAGGCCGGGAATCGGGCCGCCGATCGGGCTGACGTCGAAGCCGGAGTCGAAGTCCCCGTCGGTCAGCACCCGGTGGGTGACATGGACGGTGGTCTCGGTGATGCCGTACATGTTGACCAGCTCGGGCGAACCGGTGCCGTACCGCTCGACCCAGTCGCGCAGCCGCCCGGGATCCAGCGCCTCGCCTCCGAAGATGATCCGGCGCAGCGCGGTGAGCGGCTCGTCGGCGTGCCGGTCGGCCTCGATGAACTGGTAGAACGCCGACGGGGTCTGGTTGAGCACGGTCACACCGCGCTCGCGGACCAGCCGGTGGAAGTCGACCGGAGAGCGCGTCAGACCGTACTCCGGCACCAGCAGCTCACCGCCGTGCGCCAGCGCACCCCACAGCTCCCAGACCGCGAAGTCGAAGGAGTACGAGTGGAACTGGACCCACACGTCGTGCGGGCCGAAGTCCATGTCGGGCCGGGTGTTCGCGAGCAGCGTCACGACGCTGGAGTGCGGGACGACGACGCCCTTGGGCCTCCCGGTCGATCCGGACGTGTAGATCACGTAGGCGGGGTCGTGCCACCTGGCCCCGGGCCGGGGCTCAGCGGTGGCCGGCGGCGACTCGTCTTCCGGCACCAGCACGTGGGCCGACACGCCCGCCCGGGCGAGCACCTGCGTGAAACGGTCCCGCTGCTCACGGTCCACGAGAACGACCTGCGGAGCGGAGTCGGCGAGGATGTACTCCAGCCGTTCGTCCGGGTAGGCCAGGTCCAGCGGCACGTACGCGCCGCCCGCGGTGACAACCGCGACCAGCGCGACGACCTGCTCGACGGATCTCGGGACGGCGACGGCGACCCGCTTGCCCGGACCGACACCGGCCGCGCGCAGGACGGACGCCAACTCGTCCTTGGCGTCGGCCAGTTCACCGTAGGTCAGGGACCTGGTACCGCCGTCGAGACCGCACTGGGTGACGGCGGTGGCGGCCGGGTCGCGGTGCGCGGCGGCGTCGAACAGTCCGCCCAGCGTCGTCGGGGTGCTGCGTACTCCTGGGGGGCGACCCCCCAGACCCCCACGAAGCGCGGGAGGCCGGGAGTCCTCGGACGCCAGGCCGTCGACGATGGCGTCCGGCCGGGTGAGCAGGGCGGTGAGGGTCCGGGTGAACGTGTGCAGGACCGCCTGGGCGCTCGCCTCCCGCAGCAGGTCGCCGTCGTAGATCAGGCTGAAGCGCGGACCGCCGTCGACTGCGCGCCCCACCACCAGCGTCAACGGGTAGTGCGGGGCGCCCTCGTTGACGATGTCAGTGATGACCAGCGTGTCGTCGGCCCCTCGCAGACCGTCCACATCGGTCGCCACGTCGAACACCACCAGGGTGTCGAACAGGGAGCCGCCGACGCCGGCCTGGCGGCCGATCCTCGCCAGCGAGACGTGCTGGTGCGGCAGCACCGCGCTCTGGTGGTCCCGCACCGAGGCGAGCAGGTCGCGCGCCATGGTGGTTCCGGACCAACGGGCGTGCACGGGAATCGTGTTGATGAACAGACCCACCATGTCCTCGATGCCGGGCACCTCCGCGTCGCGCCCGGACACCGTGGAACCGAACACCACGTCCCTGCCGTGCAGGATGCCGCCCAGCGTCACCGCCCAGGCGCTGTGCACGGCCACGCTCAGCGGCACGCCGGCCGACCGGGCGGCCGCGTCGATGTCGTCCTCCGGCTCCATGGCGGTGTCGGCGAACCGGGCGGACGGGATGTGCCCCTCGGCGACCAGCGAGGGGCCGGGCAGTCCGGCGAGTTGCTCGCGCCATACCCGGTCGCTCTCGTCGTCGCGTCCGGCGAGCCAGCGCACGTAGTCGGGGAAGCCGCCGACCGGGTACACGGTCCCCGGCGCGTGGTACTCGGCCAGCAGCGCACGGAGCATCGGCGGCACCGACCAGCCGTCGGCGATGATGTGGTGCACGGTCTGCACCAGGATGTTCCGGCCGGAGCCCGCGCGGATGAGCGTGTACCGCATCAGCGGGCCGGCGGACAGGTCGAATCCGACGCGTCGGTCCTGCTCGGCGTACGCGCGGATCTCGGCGTCCGTGATCCCGGGACGGTCCAGGGTGGTGAAAGGCGCCTGGACACCGTTCTCCAGCACGGAGACCACACGGCCGTCGGCCAGGGCCGTGAACCGCGCTGCCAGGTTCGGGTACAGCGTGAGCAACCGGGCGGCCGCCGCCGCGAGCCGGTCGGCGTCCGCCTCGCCGTCCAGCGTCATCACCTGCTGCTCGACGTAGGCGCCCGCCGAGTCGTCGTCGAAGACCGAGTGGAAGTACAGGCCCTCCTGCAACGGGGTGAGGGGCAGGATGTCCCGCAGCGCCGGGCCGTCCAGGGCGTCGACATCGGCCTGTGTCAGTGAAACGAGGCCGAAGTCGCTGGGAGAGTGGCCGCCCTGGTCGAGCGCGGCCAGCGCGACCAGGGTCGCCCGGAAGTACTCGCCGATGGTCGTGATGTCCTCGTCGGTGAACATGCCGTCGGGCCAGGAGATGGCGGTGACCAGTTCGTACTCGCCGGTCGTTGCGGGTTCGGCGATCGCGTTGAACTCCAGGGCGCGCGGCAGGCGCATACCGGGATCGCGCCTCTCGCCCAACTGACCCGTGGTGTGCGCGAGTTGCCAGTCACCGGTGGCTCCCGCGTCGTAGCGGCCCAGGTAGTTGAAGAGCACCTGCGGTGCGGGCGTGTCGAACTCGCTGTGGGTCAGGTACCGCAGGGCACCGTAGGAAACGCCGTTGTCCGGTACCCGGGCGAGGTCGTCCTTGACCGCCTTGAGCGCGGCGGCCAGGTACTCGGGTGCGGTGAGGTCGGCCGCCGCGCCGGGGTCCAGCACCACCGGGAACAGGGTGGTGAACCAGCCCACGGTCCGCGACAGGTCCGGCTCGAATCCGACCGCGTCGGCCACGAACCGTGCTTCGCGGCCGTGTCCTTCGAGTTCGATGTGCGCGAACGTCTGGTCCTGTCCCAGGTCACGGCGCCAGCGGGCGAGGGTGACGGCCAGCGCGGTGAGCAGCACGTCGTTGACGCCGGCGTGGAACTTCGCGGGAATCCCGCCCAGCAGAGCGGCCGTGCTCTCGGGTCCGACCGACACGGTCCGTACCCGCTCCCGCGCGACGGTGTCGGCGGCCGACAGCGCGCGCCTGCCCACCGGCCCATCGGCTCCTGGCAGGGGACGCCGGTAGTAGGCACTGTCCGCGTCGAACGCCGCGCGCTCCAGCACCTGCGTCCAGCGCCGGAACGACGTGCCCACCGCGGGCAGCTCGATCGGCGCGCCCGAGGCGAACTGCCGCCAGGCCGTGGCCAGGTCGTTCATGAGGATCCGCCACGACACGCCGTCGATCACGACATGATGGGCGACCACGGCCAGCTGCCGTGCCTCGCGGCGCCAGACGGCACGCAGCATCACGCCACCCGCAGGGTCGAGCCCGTCGGTGGCGAGCGCGATGCACTCGTCGAGCGGCCGGTCGCTCTCCTGCCACATGGCCGTGGCCCGGCCGGCCTCCGGGATGTCGAAGCTCCAGCGGTCGCCGCGCACCAGCCGGGCACGCAGCATGTCGTGCCGCCGGACCACGGCGGCGAGGATCCCGTCGAGGGCGTCGCCGGTCAGGTCCGCCGGCGTGTTCAGCACCACCGACTGCACGAAGCCGTCGATCGCGTCCGTGGTCCCGCCGAGCCACTGCACGATGGGCGAGCCCACGACGGAACCGGTCGCGACATCGCGGTGGTCCACCGTGGACACGTCGTCGCGGCTCGCCACCGCCGCCAGCTCCCCGACCGTGCTGTGGGCGAAGATCTGCCGTGCCGTGACGTGCAGGCCCGCGTCGCGCAGCGCGCTCAGCAGCGAAATCGCCAGGATGCTGTCTCCGCCGAGCCGGAAGAAGTCCTGGTCGACGCCCACCTCGTCGAGCCGCAGCAGTGCCGCGACCGCCGCGCACACCACGCGCTCGTTCTCGGTGACGGGCAGGACGAGCGAGCCCGTGCCGATCGCCGGCTCCGGCAGCGCACGCCGGTCGAGCTTGCCGTTCGCCGTGAGCGGGAACTCCTTCATCACCACGATGTGGGCGGGCACCATGTACTCCACCATGTGCTCACCGGCCCACGCCCTGACCTCGTCCGCCCGCAGCTCCTCGCTCCCGGCGGCGGGGATCACGTACCCCACCAGGTAGGTGCCGCCCGCTGCCTTCTTCTTCGCGACGACGCAGCTGTGCCGTACCGCGGGATGCTCCGCGAGACCGGCCTCGACGTCCTCGATCTCCAGCCGCATGCCGCGGATCTTGATCTGGTTGTCGGCCCGGCCGAGGAAGTCCAGCGATCCGTCCGGGTTGAACCGCGCGAGGTCACCGGTCCGGTACAGCCGGGACCCGTCGCCGGCGAAGGGGTTGGCGACGAACCGGGACGCGGTCAGACCGGGCGCGCCCACGTATCCGCGCCCCAGGAGGAACCCTCCCACGTACAGCTCGCCGCCGACCCCGACCGGGACCGGGCGCAGTTCGTCGTCCAGCACGTACAGCTGAGTGTTGGGATTGGCCCTGCCGATCGATGTGGACAGGCGTTCCGCCGCGCCCCGGTAGATGACGTGCGAGACGCCGATCGTCGTCTCGGCCGGGCCGTAGCCGTGGTACATGGGGATGTCGAGCCTGGTGCGGAAGCGCTCGTACAGCTCCGGGGTCAGTACCTCGCCACCGCACCACACGTGCCGCAGGCTGTCCAGCCGTCCTGAGTCGCCCGCGATCTCCAGCAGCACGTCCAGCATGGACGACACCAGGTAGGTGAAGGTGACGCGCTGCTCGGCGATCACGCTCAGCAGGTGGTGCGGGTCGCGTTCGCCGCCGGGCCGCAGAACCACCAGCCGGGCGCCGCTCACCAGGGGCAGGAAGATCTCGTTGACGGAGATGTCGAAGGACAACGGCGCCTTGAACAGCGACGCGTCGTCGTGGTCGAAGCCCAGGATCTCGTCGACCTGCCACAGCAGGCGCTCGCTGATCGCCGCGTGGCGGATCATCGCGCCCTTGGGCCGCCCGGTCGAACCGGACGTGAAGATCACGTACGCCAGGGCGTCGCCGTGGACGGTGACCCCGGTCCCCTCGGTGGGGTGGGAACCGAACCGCCAGTCACCGAGGTCGACGGCCACGGCTTCCGGTTCACCCGGGGCGTGTTCGCCCGAGTCGTTGAGCTGCACCACGACCCCGGCGTCCTCGATGACGACGGCTCGGCGCGCGGCGGGCCACTGCGGATCGAGCGGCACGAACGCGCACCCCGCCTGGAGCACGCCGAGCAGCCCGATCACCATGTCGGCGGAGCGACCCAGTGAGATGCCGACGACCTGTTCCGCGGTGAGTCCGCGCTCGATCAGGTGGTGCGCCAACTGGTTTGACAGTTCGACTGTCTGACGATAGGTCAGTGACCGGTGTTCGTCGACGACGGCGACGGCGTCCGGCCTGGCCCGCGCCTGCTCCCGGAACATCTCCACCATGGTCGGGCGGACTCGGTCGGCCCCGGTGTCGTTCCACTCGGCCAGCGCCTCGAGCCTCGCCGCCACACCGGACGGGCCGATGGTGCCGATGGGCCGGTCCGGGAAGTCGGCCAGGTCGTCCAGCGCGAGCTGCGCTTCGGCGAGCACAACACCGTCCGGAACGGCGATGCTCCGACCGTCCGCGCCGGCCTCCCAACCGCCGTCCCCGGTACCGCCGTTGTCGACCCACCCGAGAATGTCGGCGAACAGGGTGCCGGGGGTGAGGTCGATGCCGTCGGGGCTCAGGCCCCTCGCCCAGTACGACAGCCCGATGGCGCAGGCTTCGGCGATGGTCCGGTCGGAATAGTCGCCGGCTCGGCGCCGTACGTCGGCCAGACGCCGGGGAGAAAGCAGTACGAGACGAGCGCTCGGTTCCATCATCGAAGACTCAGCGTCCCTTCCAAGACGTGAAAGTGAGGCCAAACTGACTTAGGGTTACCTAACTGCCCTCTCGCCAGGCCCGCCACAGTCGTGCGTACCGGCCGCCGAGAGCCACCAACTCCTCGTGCGTTCCGTGCTCCACGACGCGTCCCGCATCCAGCACGGCGATCCGGTCCGCCGCCATCGCCTGGGTCAGCCGGTGCGCCACGAACAACGTGGTCCGGCCCGCGCATGCGGCCAGCACGGCACGCTCCAGCTCCGCGGCGCCCTCGCTGCCGGCCTCCGCCGTCGACTCGTCGAGCACCACCACCGGCGACCGGCGCAACACCAGCCGGGCCAGGGCGATCTGTGCGTCCTTGGTGACGTCCAGACGCTCGCCACCCTCACCGACCAGGGTGTTCAGCCCGTCGGGCAGCGCGTCGGCCCACCCGTCGGCGCCGACCGTCCGCAACGCGTCCATCAGCTCGGCGTCGGTCGCTTCCGGCGCGGCCAGCCGCAGGTCGTCGGCGAGCGGACCGGAGAACACGTGCGTCTCCTGCGTCAGCAGGCTCACCAAGGCCCGCGCCCCGGCCTCGTCCTGGCCGGCGAGGTCGGTCGCACCCACGCGCACCACCCCGGTCTGCGGGGTCCCGATGCCCGCGATCAGCGCGGCCAGCGTCGTCTTGCCCGCGCCCGTCGCCCCCACCAGCGCGAGCGAACCGCCGGCCGGGATCGTCAGGCCGACATCCCTCAGGACCGGTTCCTCGGCGCCGGGATAACGGAACGTCAGCCCCTCCACCGTCACCGGCAACGGCGTGGCGTCCGCCGACGTGACCGCCGCGTCGCCGACCAGCCGGTCCTCCGCGGGCTCCCCCACCACTCCGACCAGCCGGGTCAGGCTGGCGCCCGACTTCTGCGCCTCGTCGAAGGTGAACATGATGAGGCCCAGCGGGGTGAACAGCCGGTGGAACAGCAGCGGGGCCGCCGACACCTCGCCCAGGCTGGCGGCGTCGGCCTCCAGCAGGGCGTACCCCACCACGATGATCAGGACCAGTCCGATGAACTCCGCGCGGTTCTCCCTGCCGACGAACCGCCCGAAGAACCGGAACACCTCGACACCGAGATCGCGCACCCGCCACGACTCACGGTCGACCTTCTCGCGGAAGGCGCTCTCCAGGCGGTACGCCCGGACCGTGTCGATCCCGTTCAGACCACTGATCAACGCCTGCGCCCGGTCGGCCTGGGCCGCCCGCTGCTTCCGGTAGAGCGGGGCGGACCTCGGGAGGTACCAGCGCAGGGCCAGCGCGTACGCGGGCAGCGCACCGGCACCCGCCAGGCCGAGCCGCCAGTCCAGTCCGAACATGCCGGCCGTGGCGATGGCGACCAGCACTCCCGCCGAGAACACCGTGGGGATGGCCGTGCGGATGCCCTTGGAGATGACGGCCACATCGTCACCGACCCGGGACAGCACGTCTCCGCGGCCGACCTGCTCGATCCGTGTGCTCGGCATGCCGAGCACCGCCCGGACGGCGCCTTCGCGCAGCCGCGCGAGCAGATCCGCGCCGAGCCGCCCGATCAGGTAGGTCGACACCGCGGTGGCCGCCGCGCCGAGCAGAGCGGCGGCCGCCATCAGGGCCCCGATCGTGACCAGGACCGACTGCGACGCACCCTCGACCACCCCGTCGACCACCCGGCCGAGCAGGAGCACCGGAACCACCTGGAGCGCCGCTCCGGCCACCGTGGTGAGCACGGAGGCGACCGTCAGCCCCGGCACCTCACGGCAGTGCGCCGCAACCCATCGGCTCGCCTCGCGTCCGGTCGCCGTGCGCAGGGTCGCCGGGGCGACGCGCGTGTCGGTGGTGCTCACACCTAACCGACCGACTTGACGAGCTCGTCGATCGCGTACGGCAGGGACAGCAGGGTGCTCTGGGAGATGGCTGCGCCGACCGCCGGGCCCTCGCTGTCCGGCAGGTACGACACGTGCCCCTTCTTCACGGCGTCCAGGTTGGCGAACAGCTTGAACTTCTTCAGCGCGTCCGTGTCCGCCTTGTCGTTGATGACAAAGATGCGGTCGACGTCGACCAGGTCGATGCGCTCGGGGGAGAGCTTGGTGTAGAAGCTGCCGCCCGCAACCTTGTCGATCTTGGTCTGGTACGGGAAGCCGATGCCCGTCACCAGCCGTCCGCGTACGTCGGTGGAGGTGAACGGCGCCACCGAGTTCTCGTACCAGGACAACGCGACGGCGGTTCGGTTCGCGAACGCCGGGTGCGCCTTCTTGGCCGCGTCGAGCTTGTCCTGGATGCCCTGCACCAGCTTCTTGCCCTCGGCCTCCTGGCCGAGTGCCTTGGCGATCTGGAGGGCGTTGTCCTGCCACGGCGCGCTGAACGGCTCCTTCTCGGCCTTGGTGCGGCCCACGGTCGGAGCGATCTTGGAGAGCTTGTCGTAGGCGGCCTGGTCGATCTCGGAGTAGACCGCGATGATCAGGTCCGGGCGCAGGGCGGCGATCTTCTCGTAGTTGGGGCCGGAGTCACCGTTCTTCATGATGACCTCGGGCTTGGTGTCGCCCCACTTGTCCTTGACCCAGGGCCACTGGGTGTTGATGTCGGGAGACTTGCCCGCCGGGTTCGGGTACTGGTCGACCATGCCGACCGGCTTGACGCCGAACGCCAGGATGGTCTGGTCGTCCGTGTAGCCGACGGAGACGACCCGCTGGGGGGCCTTGGTGATCGTCGTGGATCCGAACGCGTGCTCCACGGTGGCCGGGAACACGCCGGCTGCGGCAGTCGAGGTGTCGTCGCCCGCCTTGTCCGCCGAGTCGGACGAGCCGGAACCGCATCCCGCGAGAAGTCCGACGCCGAGAGCCGCGGCGGACAGTGTCGCCGCCAACCGCCGCCAGGGCTTCGTACGCGTCGTTCGGTGGAGGAGCATCCAAGATCCCCTTGCTTTCGCGCTGTCCACTGCACCCCCGTCTAAGGGCAGGCAAACCTTACCGTGGAGAAGTGAGGTTAGCCTAGCCTAACCAATGCAACTTCGCCGGGATCTAGTCGAGTTGGACGTGCGCGCGGCCGATCGGCACGATGAGCGGCCGATCGCCCACCGGGTCGTCGATCACCTTGGCACGCAGTCCGAACGCCTCGTGCAGCAGCTCAGCGGTGATCACGTCACGCGGGTGCCCCTGCGCCAGGATCGCCCCCTCCCTCATCACGATGAGGTTGTCGCTGTAGCGCGTGGCCAGATTGAGGTCGTGCAGCACCATGACCACGGTGCACCCCGACTCGTGCAGGTCGTCCACGAGGTCGAGCACGTCGATCGCGTGCGCCAGGTCCAGGTAGGTGGTCGGCTCGTCCAGCAGGAGCAGGTCGGTGCCCTGGGCCAGGGTCATCGAGATCCAGACGCGCTGACGCTGCCCGCCGGACAGTGAGTCGACCGGGCGGTCGGCCAGGTCGGACACCCCGGTCATGGCCAGCGCGCGCTCCACGACGGCTGCGTCGTCCGACGACCACTGCCGCAGCCAGCTCTGGTGCGGATGGCGCCCCCTCGCGACCAGGTCGGACACCGTGAGCCCCTCGGGCGCGACCGGCGACTGCGGCAGCAGGCCGAGCTTCTTCGCCACGTCCCTGGTCCGGAGCTTGACGATGTCGTCGCCGTCCAGCACGACCGTTCCCCTGGTCGGCCTGAGCAGCCGCGACAGGGTGCGCAACAGGGTCGACTTCCCACAGCCGTTGGGGCCGATGATCGTGGTGATGATCCCTGACGGGATCGCCGCGTCGAGATCGTCGATGACGGTCCGGGCACCGTACCCGACCGTGACGCCTCTGGCTGCCAGACGTGAGGTGTCATCGACCGCGGACTCGATCCCGGTGATGGACTGAGCGACCACAAGGCCTCCTGATTCAGGCTTCGCCAACTTCTTGTCAGCTATCTGCGGTTCGCCCGCACCAGCAGATAGACGAGGAAGGGGCCGCCGAACGCAGCGGTGACCACGCCGACCGGGAGACCGATCGGCAGTGCCGTGCGCGCGACCAGGTCCGCGCCGATCAGCAGCAACGCTCCCGCCATGCCGGAGGCCGCCATCGGCGGCGTCGGACACCGCGCCAGACGCATCGCCACCTGCGGAGCCACCAGCGCGACGAACGGGACCGGGCCCGCCGCGCTGACCGCCACACCGGCCAGCAGCACCGCGCACAACAACAGGATCGCCCGCACCGCCGAGTACCGGACGCCCAGGCCGGCGGCGACCTCGTCGCCGAGGTGCATCGGCTTGAACTGGAACGCGACACACGTCACGACGACCAGGAGCACGATCGTGCACCAGAGCGCCACCCGGACCTCGCCCCACGACCGGTTGTCCAGCGAGCCGACCAGCCATGCCTGGGCCCGGGCCACGTCCCTGATGTCGGCCGTGGCCAGCAGCCAGGTCGTGATCGCCTCCGTCACGGCGCTGACCGAGATGCCGATGAGGATGAGCCGGAAGCCGTCGACCCCGCGCCGCCAGGCCAGGAAGTAGACCAGCAGACCCGTGCCGAGACCGCCCGCGAGCGCCGCCGCGGACAGGCCCACGGCGTTGACGATCGCCGCGGCGGTCCCGCCCGACACCGTCACCAGGAACACCGCGACCGCGCTGGCGCCCCCGGTGATCCCCAGAATGTCCGGGCTGGCCAGCGGATTGCGCGCGATGGACTGCGTGATCGCCCCGGACACTCCCAGCGCGATGCCCACGACGAGTCCGGCCAGGGCCCGCGGCATCCGCAGGTCCATGATCACGAACTCATCGACCTGCTCACCCCGGCCGAGGAGCGTCGCGATCACCTGGGGCAGGCGGATGGGGAAGTCCCCGACACCGATGGACAGGCAGAACACCAGGAAGGTCGCCGCCGCCAGCAGCAGCGTGACGAGGGCGATCCAGGGCCGCCATACGAACGACACATGGCCGAGCCGCACGCCCGGCGCCACCGATGGCTTCAACTCTGTCCCGTTCATGCGTTCTTGAACTTTCCACGCCACACCAGTGCCGCGAAGAACGGGGCGCCGAGGAGGGCGACGAGGACACCCGCGTCCAACTCGCCCGGCCGCACCACCAGGCGCCCCACGATGTCGCAGACCAGAAGGACGACGGCGCCGAGCAGACCCGCGTAGGGCACCAGCCAGCGGTAGTCGGGCCCGGTCAGACAGCGGGCCACATGAGCCACCATGAGCCCGAGGAACGCGATGGGGCCGCACGCCGCCGTCGCCGCGCCGGCCAGCAGGGTGACGGCGGCGATGCCGATGGTCCGGCTCAGCGCGAGGTTCACCCCGAGCGCGCGTGCCACGTCGTCACCCAGGTTGAGCAGATTGAGTGCGGGCAGCGTGATCAATGCCAGCACCAACCCGGCCGCGATGAAGGCGGACACCGGCCAGATGACGTCGAATCCGACACCGGCCAGCGAGCCCGCGTTCCAGAACCGCAGCGCGTTCAGCGCCGCCTTGTCCGACAGTGAGACCGCGGTGGTCATCGCCGCGAGGAACACCGTGACCCCTTGCCCGGCCAGGGCGAGCGTCAACGGGCTGCCGGCCCCCCGGCCGATGCTGGCCAGCCCGAACACGACGACACCGGCGACCGCCGCGCCCAGGAAGGCGAACCAGACGTACTGGAACGGGTTGGCGAAGCCGAACACGGCGATCACCGACACGACCGCGAACGAGGCACCGGAGTTCACCCCCAGCAGGCCCGTGTCGGCGATCGGGTTGCGCGTGTACCCCTGGATCAGCGCTCCGCCGACCCCCAGGGCGATGCCTGCCACGATCCCGAGCACCGTCCGGGGCACCCGCACGGTCTGCACGATGAGCCTGATCTCCGTGAGCCGCTGGTCGGAGTCCGGCGCCGCGAACAGCCCGTGCCACACTTCGGCGGGACTCAACGCGCGTGCGCCGACGGCCAACGACACCGTCGCGGTGATCACGAGGAGCACCACAAGCGTGCCCAAACCCACGACCCGTCGCCGACGGGCCTCTGTTGTGCCCCTGGGCGCGGGGCGCTCGACTGCGGTCGTGCCCATGTCGACGTACGTCATCCCTCTTGATGTCACGGGGTTGCACAGTGCTGCCGCGCCTGCCGGGTGGGGCTCCGCCCGTCGGGGCGCGGCCGTGGGGGGTGGACCGGCTAGCGGGCGGTGCTGCCGGTTCCGTCGGCGACCGTCCGGGCCTCGTCGGAAACGGACTTGAGGCCCCGGTCGAGGAGCGAGTCCAGGATCTCACCGACCCTGACGGCGGTGTTGGACAGCAGGGACGAGGTGATGCCGTGCGTATGCTCCGTGCCGCCCTGCAGATAGATGCCGCAGCGCAGGTCGGGGTCCGTCGCGATGCGGTAGTCGCGCTCGACGCGGACGCGGCCCCCGTCGTCTCGGAGGCAGCGGTCCGCGACCTCGCCGAGCAGAGCGACGGGGTCGGCGGGACTGTAGCCGGTGGCGAAGACCACGACGTCGGCGTCGAGGAGGGTCTCCTCGCCTGTGACGAGGGAGGTGACGGTGGCCCGGACCCTGTCCGGTGTCTCCTCGACGTCGGTGAGGTGGGACACGTTGAGGAAGCGGAGCCGCTCGGTGCCCAGGACCTTCTCCTGGTACATCTGCCGGTACAGGTCGTCGATCAGGTCGATGTCCACCACGGAGTAGTTGGTGTTGCCGTGGTAGTCCATCAGCCGGCGCTTGACGTTCTCCGGCGCGGTGAAGTACTCGTCGACAGCCGTGGGATCGAAGATCCGGTTGGCGAAGCTGCTGTCGTCGGCGGGACTGTAGCCGTAGCGGGAGAAGACGGCGCAGACCTCGGCCTCGGGGAACCGGCGGTGGAGGTAGGCGACGTTCTCGGCGGCGCTCTGTCCGGCGCCCACGACCATGAACCGGGAGGGCGAGGTGCCCTCCAGTCCGTCGACCTTCGCCAGCAGTTCGGAGTTGTGCCAGACGCGGTCGGTGCGCTCCACGCCCTCCGGCATGAGGGGACGCAGGCCGGTGCCGATGACGAGGTTGCGTGCCCGGTGGACCGCGAGCCCCTCAGCCGACCGGACCGTCACATCCAGATACTCCACGGCACCGTCGAGGACGACCGGCATGACGCCCACGACCTCGTGGCCGTAGGAGACCAGGTCGTCGACCTTGTCGGCGGCCCACTCGAAGTAGTCGTGGAACTCCACCCGTAGCGGGAAGAGGTTCTTGTGGTTGATGAAGTCGATCAGCCGTCCCCGGCTCTGGAGGTAGCACAGGAAGCTGTACTCGCTGGCGGGGTTCCGGAGCGTCACCAGGTCCTTGAGGAAGGACACCTGCATGGTCGCGTCGTCGATGAGCATGCCACGGTGCCAGCCGAAGCGCGGCTGCTGCTCGAAGAAGTGAGCGGTGACCGCTTCCTCCCTGCCGACGCGTGCGTTGTGCTCGCTGAGCGCGATCGCCATGGCCACGTTGGACGGCCCGAAGCCGATGCCAATGAGGTCGTGGATCAAAGGGGCGTCGCCAGGACGAGCCTGTGCCATGTCACTCCCATCGTGCGGGGGCAGCCGCCATGCGGGGCAGGCAGCCGTTGGTCTTGCAGCGGGAAGTACGGAAGTCGGGCACGCCGAAGAGTCGCGACCCGGAACTTAGGTAAGGCTAAGCTCAGCACATGAAGCTGTCCATAGGCAAAACGGACAGCTGGGAGCGCCGCGGTCTCCAACACCCGTCCGGACAAGCCCCGTTGACCACTTAGGTAAGCCTTGCTTTACTGGCCACGGCCAATCCCTGTCCTGAGGAGGAACCCCATGCGGGTCGTCATGTTCGGCTACCAGACCTGGGGGCACCGGACCCTGCAAGCCCTCCTGGAATCCGAGCACGACGTGGTTCTGGTCGTGACGCACCCCAAGAGCGAGCACGCGTACGAGAAGATCTGGAGCGACTCCGTCGCCGACCTCGCCGAGGAGCACGGCGTCCCGGTCCTGATCCGCAACCGCCCCGATGACGACGAGCTGTTCGAGCGCCTCAGGGAGGCCGACCCGGACATCATCGTGGCCAACAACTGGCGGACGTGGATCCCTCCGCGCATCTTCGGTCTCCCCCGCCACGGCACGCTGAACGTCCACGACTCGCTGCTGCCGAAGTACGCCGGCTTCTCCCCCCTGATCTGGGCCCTGATCAACGGCGAGCCCGAAGTCGGCGTCACCGCGCACATGATGAACGACGAACTCGACGCGGGCGACATCGTCCGGCAGGAGGCGGTTCCGGTCGGACCGACGGACACCGCCACCGATCTCTTCCACAAGACCGTCGCCCTCATCGCCCCGGTCACCGTCGGCGCGCTCGACCTCATCGCCGCCGGACAGACGGAGTTCACCCGGCAGGACCGCTCCCAGGCGAGCTTCTTCCACAAGCGGTCCGCCGAGGACATCCGCATCGACTGGACCTGGCCTGCGGAGGATCTTCAGCGCCTGGTCCGCGCCCAGTCCGAGCCGTACCCCAGCGCCTTCACCTTCCACAAGGGCAGGCGACTCGAGGTCCTCGCCGCCGTGGTGTCCGAGGGCCGCTACGGCGGCACTCCCGGCCGCATCTTCTACCGCGAGGGCGACGGCGTGGTGATCGTCGCCGGAGCCGATGCCCGCACCGGCCGCAACCACGGCCTGGCCATCACGCGCGTACGGACCGAGGACGGCCGGGAGTTGGTGGCGACGGAGTACTTCACCTCCATGGGCGGCTACCTGACCAGCCACGCCTGACACGCCTTCCACGCCGGCATCGCAGCATGTCGGCCCCGGTACGGTCTCGGGACCGACAGGACATCGCCGTCGCGCCGACCACCGGTCCGCGCGGCGGCGATCGTCTTCGGCCAACTCCGCACAGGCAAGCCTTAGTTAGGCTAACCTAACGGAGGCACTCCCCGGGGTGCGGAGGTGACACCCGCGGCGGGGGCGGCCACCGACTCGGGCACGCCGAACAGCAGGGAACTGCCTCGATCCGCGCACGGCAGCGCGTCCCCCTCCGTACGGACCGGTGTTCACACAGACGGAGACGGAGAAGAGGAGAGCCGTGGAACGATCGGTCGTCACAGGAACGGCTCAGGACCCGTCCGGCCTCAGGTTCGCCGTCATCGGGCTGTCGAACACGCCCACCGACTGGGCCCAGGTTCTCCATGCGCTGAACAGCGAACTGACCCTCGACGCCCTGACGGTCCAGGACGGCGGAACGGTCCGGGCCGGCAGGCGTGCGGAAGGTCCGCCCCACGAGGGGGGCGACGATCGCAGCGAGGTCCTCGGTCCACCGCGCCTGAGCACGACGCCGCCCAGCGTGCTGGACCTCAACGCGTACCTCGTCTACGCCATGGGAAAGGCCGCGCGCCGGAGACTGTCGGAGAAACTGACAGCCAGGGGGTTACGACTGTGGCATCTGACCGCCATGGCCATGCTGGCCGACCTCGGCCCGCAGCCCAAGAGCACTCTGGCATCCAGGCTGGACATGAACGCGAGTGACCTGGTCAAGATCGTCAACGACCTGGTCAAGGCCGGACATGCCGAGTGCCTCCGCCAGCCCGGCGACCGCCGCCGTGTCTACGTGCGGCTCACCCCCGAGGGACGGTCGGCCCTGGACCTGCTCAACGCCGACATCGCCTCGGCGGACGATGATCTCCTGGCCCCTCTGAGCGAGGAGGAGCGCGACCAACTCGGCTCCTTGCTACGCCGTGTGCACGCGCATCTGACCCCGGCCACGTCCAGCGTCGTCCAGGAGGAACGGACCTGACCGCACGGCATGCGTCAGGGGCAGGGCGGGCGGTACGTTCCAGGGCCTGACCGACTTGCCGAAGCTCCCGGAGGCGAGTGTCCGCCCGTCCGGGCTGAACGCCACCGACCAGAGCCGGTGTGCCCCTTCAGCGGGTTGCCGCGCGACCTGGGCCGGTTCGGGTCCGAGACGCTCCGGGTGGCCGTAGCGGTCCATCGTCGCCCGTCCGGCACTGCCCTGAGCCACAATGCCCCCATGACCGATGATCAGTCCCGGATTCCTGCCCGTCCGTTGCTACGTCGCCCCCGGGACGGTGAACTCATAGACGTCGCCGGTGTCGCGCACTTCTTCCGGCTCACCGGCGAACACACAGGCGGGCACCTGGCCTTCGAGGAGTTCAGCCTCGCCCCTGGCACCATCGGTGCCAGGCCGCACGTGCATGAAGGACACGACGAGTACTTCTACGTCCTCGAGGGCGAGTTGACGCTCCACGCCGGGGACGGCGAGGTCACGGCCGGCCCCGGGCATCTGCTCGCCGCGACCCGCGGCACTCCGCACGGCTTCCGCAATGCGGGCCCCGTCCCCACACGCGCCCTGTGCATCTACACCCCTGCCGGCTACGAGGACTACTTCCGCGACGTCCACGCCGCAGTGAGCGCCGGGGCCGAAGCGACCGACGAGTTGCTGGCCGAGTTCCGCAGCCGTTACCGGACCAGTTCCTACCTGCGGGGGTAGTCCCCCGTGTTGCCCTTGAAGCGCCGGCCCGCGGCGATCTCCTCGCCGACCACCGACCGGACGGTCTCGTCGTCCTGGAAGGGGAGCGGGTCGATACTGCTCGTCTCCTGACGGATACGCTCGACCTCGCGCTCCAGGCGCTCGAAGCCGGCTTCCTCGTCGCCGTCGTCGCCGCTGAAGGTGAACTCTTCGAGCAGGCGCTGGAAGCGGAGGGTGACGTGGACGAGGGAGGAGACGTCCGTGTGGAGTTCCTGCACGGTCTCCTCGTCGGCGTCGAAGGCGTGCACCTTGCCGGAACCGGGGTCGAGGGCGAGGTAGGCGTTGAGCAGCCGGCCGATGACGGGCCATTCGCCCGCGTCCTCCGAGGCGTCCTCGAAGTCCTCGATGTGGACGACGTCCTGGACTAGGGGCAGGAGGCCGGTGTCCTCGTCGGGCTGACGCAGCAGGAGCGTGCCGGTGGGGAAGCCGACGGTCTGCAGGAGGCGGGCGCCCTCGGTGTCTGCGATGGAGGGCGGGAAGGCGGTGGCGGGCAGGGTCGCGAGCCGGTCCTCGCCGAAGATGTCTGCGAGTTCACTGCGGGTGACGTCGAAAACCACTGCCGGAACTCCGAACTCGGCGGCCCGGGCGCCGTAAGACTCTTGGTGGACGGAAGCGGTCACAACAACAGCGTTGCGGATCGAGGCGCTTGCGGCGACTCCGATTCGCCCCGCACGCGCACCCGCCCTCTTACGGGACGAACTTGTTGTCCGAGGGCGAGAGGTGCCGCCATCAGAAACGGCGTCTTGACCCACTCCCGTACGTGGCCCCGTCCCCGCCGATCCGGATCAGATGCCTCGTTCGATCGAGTCCATGAGCCGTTCCCCGGCTTCGTGGGCCTGTACGGGAAGCAGACCGCGCAGGGGGCCGTCGATCAGGAGTACGGCCAGGCCGTGCACGGCGGACCAGACGAAGTACTCGGCGCCGGGGCGACGGTCCGGCGGCAGGGCGCCGGTTTCGACCAGGTCGTCCAGGGCTTCGCCCAGGAGCTGGAACGCGGTCAGGCCGCCGGGGCCGTCGGCGGCTTCGTTCTCGGTGTCGGCCATGTCGGTCGTGGAGAACGCGGCGCGGAACAGCCCCGGTTCGGCCTGGGCGAAGCGCAGGTAGCCGGCGGCGAGGGCGCGGACGCGGGCGCGGGCGGACTCGACCGGGTCGCCGGCCGGCGGCAGGGCCGCCGGCTCCGTCTCCATGGCGGCGGCCAGTTGGGCCAGCGCGGCCTGGCGGATGGCGCGCAGAAGGGCGTTGCGGTCGGCGAAGTGGCGGTAGGCGGCGTTGGGGACCACGCCCACCCGCCGGGTGACCTCGCGCAGGACCACCGCGTCCGGCCCGCCGTCGCGGACCAGTTCGAGTCCGGTCTGGATCAGTGCGTTCCGCAGGTTGCCGTGCCGGTAGGTGTCGCGCTTCCCCGCGCTGGTCCTGGAAGTCATCGCCACTCCTTTTGTGGACGGCGTCCACATAGCTGTGTACCCTGCGAAGCATCTGCCCCCACATGATGGCGTCTCTTGCGGCGCCGCAATGTGGACAGCGTACACAAGGTGCATTGAGCAGCTGGATCGTCCGTTCCGCGGCACTGTGCGGAGCGGCGGTGATCCAGCTGTCACAGTCAATGACGGGGGATCCATGGATCACGCAGTACGACTTGATTCGCTGACCAAGACCTACGGATCGGGCGACAGTGCGGTGACCGCGCTCCGCGACATCCGGGTCTCCTTTCCGAACCGGAGCTTCACCGCCGTCATGGGGCCGTCCGGCTCCGGGAAGTCAACGCTGCTGCAGTGTGCCGCCGCCCTCGACCGGCCCACGTCGGGCCGCGTCTTCATCGACGGCACGGATGTCGCGGGGCTGAGCGAGACCCGGCTCACGGAGTTCCGGCGGGAGTCGACCGGCTTTGTCTTCCAGGCGTTCAACCTGCTGCCCTCGCTGACCGCCGAGCAGAATGTGGCGCTGCCGGTGCGCCTGGCCGGGCGCAGGCCCGATCGGCAAGCGGTGCTGCAGGCACTCGCCCAGGTGGGGCTGGAGAAGAAGGCGGGGAGCCGTCCCGGTCAGCTCTCCGGCGGCCAGCAGCAGCGCGTCGCCATCGCCCGCGCGCTGGTGACGCGCCCGGCCGTGCTCTTCGCCGACGAACCCACCGGTGCGCTCGACCTCGCCACAGGACGCGAACTGCTTGATGTACTGCGGAAACTGGTCGACAGCCCCGCAGGCGACGGACTGACCACGGTGGTGATGGTCACCCACGATCCGAATGTGGCCTCGTTCGCGGACCGGGTGCTCTTCCTCGCCGACGGCAACCTGGTCGGCGAACTGGTCTCTCCCACCTCCGACGCGGTCGCCGCGCGGATGACCGGGCTGGCGGTGCCGAAGTGCTAGGAGTGGCTTTCCAGACCCTGCGGGGTCGCTGGGTGTCGTTCCTCGGCACCGCTGTGGCTCTGGTGCTCGGGGTCGCCCAGGTCGCGGCCATGGGCGTCCTGCTGACGACCATGCTCGACCTGCCGGACCGGCCGGTGGAGCGGTTCGCCGGGGCCCCGGCCGTGGTGATGCCCTCCGACCCGACGTGGAATCCCGCCCACCACGACCTCGGCGTCCGCTCGCTGCCGCAGGCCAGGGGCATCACGCAGGATCTGCTGCGGAAGGTCTCCGGCACCGGCGCCACCGTGGTGGACCGGGCCTTCTACGCCCAGCTCCAAGGCGGCCCCCAGGACCAGGTCGGGCATCCCTGGCCGGTGGCACGGTTCGGCGGGTACACGTTGCTGGACGGCCGCGCGCCCGCCTCGGACAGGGAGGTCGTCGTCCCCTCCGGCCAGGCGCGGACCGGCCACAAGGTGACCGTGCTGACCGCCGCCGGCGTCGGAACGTACACGGTGAGCGGCACCCTCTCGCCGGTCGGCTGGGAGGACGCGGTCTTCTTCACCGACACCGAAGCGGCCCGCCTCGCCCCACGGATCGACGCTCTCGTCGCGCTCGGCGCGACCGACAAGGTGCGCGAGGCGGTCGGCAAGGACGCCGCGGTGCTCACCGGGCAGGACCGTCACCAGGCCGACGCCAGCGAGGACCGCGACCGCGAGGCGCTGGACAACACCGTCACCCTGGTGCCGGTGATGGCCAGTGTGGCGGGCACCACGGCGGTGTTCGTGGTGGCCTCCACCTTCGTCTTCGCAGTGATTCAGCGCCGCCGCGAGGTCGCGCTGCTCCGCACGGTGGGTGCCACCCCCCGGCAGGTGCGCCGGATGATCCGGAACGAGGCGCTGCTGGTCAGCGGCTTCGCATCGATGGTGGGTACGGTACTCGGCCTGTTCGGCGCGCAGTTGCTGGCCGACCTGCTCATCGGGCTGGGTGTCTCCCCACCCTGGTTCCGTGTCGAACCCTCGCTGCACTGGACAGTGCTGGCGCCACTCGCCGCCGCCTTCCTCGTCGGCGTCCTGGTGGCGCTCTGCGGTGTGGCCGTCGCCGCACGGCGGGCCGGCGGCATCCGTCCTGTCGAGGCGCTGCGCGAGGCGGCGGTCGACGACTCCGGGACGACCCCGGGGCGACTGCTGCTGGGTGCCGTCGGGCTGGTCTGCGGAGCCGGGCTGACTGTTTGGATCGCGCTCGGCGATCCGGCCATGGTCCTGTCGCCCAGCGCCTACGCCCTTGCGCTGCTGGTTCCGGTACTGGCCGCCGCTGTGCTCGCACCGCTCGCCGTCGGACCGTTCACCCGGCTGCTGATGTGGCCGCTGCGCGGCTGCTCGGGCCCCATCGCCATGCTCGTACGGGAGAGCGTGCTGACCTCGCGGCGGCGCACCGCCGCCACCGCCGCACCCATCCTGCTCACCGTCGGCCTGACCTTCTCACTCCTGGCCGCCACCGACACGCTCGGGGCGGCACGCGAAAGCGGGTTGCAGAACCAGGTGCGGTCGGAGTATGCACTCGCTCCCGACGGCACCCCGGGCATCAGCCCGCAGGTCGTCGAGAAGGTCTCCCGTATCGACGGCGTACAGGTCTCGGCCCCCGTCCTCACCACCCTCTACACCCACGACGAGGACCGGTTGGAGATGAACGACGGTCTCGTCATGGACAGTGCCGCGCTGCAGCGGATGACGGATCTGAAGGTGGTCGACGGCTCGTTGGACACCCTGGACGACCACAGCACGGTCCTGCCCGATCTGTGGGGCAGGAAGGCCGGCTCGACGCTCACGGTCCTGATGGCCGACGGCGAAGAGGCCGACCTGCGTATCGCGGCCACCTACCATGCGCTGCGCGGCGAGGACGTCGCCTATCTGCCCCAGCGGTTCGCCGGCACGGCCGTCTACGCCCGCGACGGACTCGCGCGGCGCGCCTACATCTCACTGGAGTCCGGCACCGACCGCGCCGCCGCGACCACGGCCATCCGCAAGGCGGTCGCCGGCACCGGAGCGCGCTTCGTCACCAGGGACCAGTTGGTCGCCTCGGAGAGCGCGTACGCACGCCACCTGACCGAGGTGCGGCAGCGCTCCATCACCGTGATCGTCGTGATGTTCTGCTTCATCGCCGTTCTCAACACCCTGCTCATGGCGACCGCCGACCGGCGACGCGATCTGGCGGTGCTCCGGATGGCCGGAGCCACCCCGAAACAGGTCATGCGGTTCTTCGTTGCCGAATCGCTTCTCGTGGCCGCCATCGGGGTGTCACTGGCCCTGATCGCGACGGCGCTCAACCTCACCGGTCTGTGGGGCGCACTGCACCAGTTGTTCGGCACCGCACCCATCACGGCGCCCTATCCGGTGATCACCGCCATCGCCGTCATGTCCACGCTGCTCGCCGTGGCCGGAACCGTGCTGCCCGTCGGCGCGGCATTGCGCGCCCGGTGTCTCTACCTGTGTTCGGGGTTCTCGTAGTCGTGGCGGCAGCCGGCGTCCCAGGCGGTGCGCTGGTTGCCGTAGGCGGGGATGCCACCGAGGTCCTTCAACGCCCGGGCCAGGTGCAGCAGGTTCCAGGTCATGAAGGTGGTGTTGCGGTTGGTGAAGTCGTTCTCCGGGCCGCCCGAACCGGGATCGAGGTAGGAGGGGCCGGGGCCTGCCTCGCCGATCCAACCGGCGTCCGCCTGGGGCGGGATGGTGTACCCCAGGTGCTGCAGGCTGTAGAGGACGTTCATGGCGCAGTGTTTGACGCCGTCCTCGTTGCCGGTGATCAGGCAGCCGCCGACGCGGCCGTAATAGGCGTACTGGCCGGCTTCGTTGAGCAGGCTGGAACAGGCGTAGAGGCGTTCGATCACCTGCTTCGTCACGGAGCTGTTGTCGCCCAGCCAGATGGGGCCGGCCAGCACGAGGATGTCGGCCGCCATGACCTGCTGGTACAGATCCGGCCAGGCGTCCGTCTCCCAGCCGTGCTCCGTCATGTCGGGCCACACACCGGTGGCGATGTCGTGGTCCACGGCCCGTACGACATCGACGCTCACTCCCTGCGCGTCCATGATGGCGGTGCTGCGGTCGATCAGGCCCTGGGTGTTGCTGGTCTCCGGCGAGCGCTTGAGGGTGCAGTTGATCACCAGGGCACGCAGGTCGTCATACCGGGCCGGCGGTGCGTCGGTGGCGGGCGGCGAAGTGGTCACACGGTCCTCCCAGAGCCCGGCAGCCGCACGGTTCGGCGGCGCGTCCACATCCGCCTCCAGCGTGCGGGGCGACCTCGGCGGGCGCCACCACGGCTCCTCCGAACGGCCTCGGCAGCGCCTGCGGCGCGAGCACACCCGCCGCCGCGCTCGTGAACCGTTCGCGGGTCCGCGTTGCAGGGGGTTCGATGCGGAGTGAGACTTGTGGGTGGCGGTTGCGTCCCGGGGTGCCGGACCCGTGGACCGCTCGTCCGGCGGCTCAGGTCCGCCGGAAGCGTGTCGTGTCCCCGCAGGACGCCTCCTCTCCCGCCGCTCTCGCTGCTCATGGACGGAGGGGTCATGCTGCGTGACCCTTGGCGAACTCTGAGCGTCTCCGTAGTGGCTTTGCTCGGTGGCGTGACCATGCTGGCCGCGCCGCCGGCTGCCACGGGTGCAACAGGCCCGACGGACACGGGCGTTGCCGCTCCCGACGTTTCCTGCGCGTGGCCGGCCGTCGTCAGACCCGGCAGGCTGAACTTCGCCTTTCCCGAGACCAACGCGACGTACTGGATGATGCCCTACCGACTGGGCGAGGGAGACCGCATCGTGGCGCAGGGGACGTACCCCTCCGCCCGGTTCACCTCGCTGACGTCGTACGACAGCAAGGGCTCGACCGTCGATTCCCTCGCCGACCACGAGATCGCCCCGAGTTCCGGCAGCAAGAACCCGTTCGCCGTCCCGGACGCGGGTACCGACCCGGCGCACCATCGCTACCAGGTCACTCTCAAGCCTGGTACCGCGGCCGGCGCCGGCGGCAACACGATCGCCGCCACCGGCAACAGCTCCGGGGCGGGATCGGGCTTCCTGGTGCTGAGGATCTACGTGCCGGACAAGGGCTCCGACCCGACGGGCGGCGTTGCCCTGCCGTCGCTTTCGGTACAGCGTCAGGGCAGCAGTCCCAGGGCCGTCCCGACCTGCCCCGGGGCCTCTTCGGCGCAGGGCGCCGCCGGCCCGATCGCCAACGAGCTGAAGGATCTGGTGAAGAAGTACGCACCGCCCGGAGGATTCGAGGGCTGCGGAAAGTACACGGCGAGCGACCCGGGCTTCGCAGAGCCCAACAAGGCGGCTGGGCTGTTCCCCAACCCGTACAACAAATACCTGTGCACGCCGCTCGAGTACAAGTCGGGCCGCATCGCCGTCATCCGCGGCAAGGCACCCACGTTCCCCGACACCATCAACGGTCAATCGGTGCTCACCAAGGCCCAGGTCAGGTACTGGTCGCTCTGCCAGAACCAGCTCCGACTCCCGTACCCGGTGAGTTCCTGCGCCGCGGACTTCCAGACGGCCCGGAGCAAGGACGGGCACTACACCTACGTGGTGTCCACCTCGCAGGACCGTCCCGCCAACGCGACGACACCGGACGGCGTGACGTGGATCGACTGGGGTCCCACCAACGTCCAGAGCCTGCTGCTCCTGCGGAACATGCTTCCGGCGCAGGACTTCCCCGACGCGGTCCAGGACGTGAAGAAGGGTGACGACCCGGAGAAGGTCATGGGCGCCTACTACCCGGCGGTCACCTACTGCAGCAAGGACACCTTCGCCAAGGGCGGAGCGGACGCCTGCGCAGGCTGAGCCGCACGTCGAGCCGGTCGCAACGATGCGGCCCGGCTCCCTGCCCATGGTGCCGACCCGCCGGACCGCGGCTTTCGCGTCCTGACCGTCAGGCCGGTGCGCTCACGCCGTGACAAGGGTCAACGCGGCGGCGCGGCGGCGACCGTGCGGGCTCTGCCGGCGGCGAGGCCGGCCATGACCTGAACGGCGCAGGCGGTCAGCAGTGCGGCCAGGGGCCACGCCCAGGTTCCGGTCATGTCGTGCAGTGCTCCCGCGCCCAGGGGACCCAGTACGCCGATCAGATAGCCGATGCCCTGGCCCATGGCGGACAGGGCGGCCGTTGTCGGCGCGTCGGGGGAGCGCAGGGCGAACAGGCTGAGCGCGAGGGCGAATCCGGCTCCGAGTCCGAGTCCGAGAACGGCCACGGACGGCCAGATCAGGCTCCTGGGGCCCGCCACGACTCCCGCGAGGCCGGACGCGGTCAGGCAGGCCACGGTCACCCCGGCCGCCCGCTGGTCGGCAAGGCGCCGCCCGGAAGCGGCCAGCAGCCAGGCGCCCAGTACACCCACGGCGTTGCACAGGGACAGTGCGAGGCCCGCGGATGCCGCACTCAGGCCACGGTCCTGCCACATGGTCGGCAGCCACCCGAAGACGGTGTACGACAAGAACGCCTGTGCGCCGAAGAACAGAGTCACCTGCCAGGCCAGCAGGCTCCGCCACAGCCCGGGCGGCCGCCCGCCGGAGTCCGGTGCCGCCGCGGTGTCCCCGCCGCGCGGCTGCCGGTCGAGGGCCATCAGCAGCACCACGACCGTCACCACCGAGAGGGGCACCACGAGGAGCAGCAACGGTATCCGCCAGGCCGATCCGGTGGCCTCGGCGAGGGGGACGGCCACGGCAGGGCCTCCCGCGGCGCCGAACGTGAGCGCGCCCGAGTAGAACGCGGACACACGGGGCACGGACTGCGGGAACCGGCGCTTGATGAGACCTGGTATCAGCACGTTGGCGACCCCGATCGGTGCCGCGACCAGCACCGTCCCCGCGAACAGCGCGACGGGTGAAGCACCCGTCCGTACGAGTCCGCCCACGGTGAGGACGACGAGCGAGACGGTCAGGAGGGTGCGCCCGGAGTAGCGGCGGTCGAGCCGCGGGGCGACGAAGGCGAAGAGTCCCAGGCACAGCACGGGCAGGGAAGTGAGGACGCCCACCGCCGTGTCACTGAGGTCCAGGTCGTCGCGCAGCGGCTTGAGCAGCGGGGCGACGGAGGTGAGAGGCGCTCGGAGGTTGAGCGCGAGCAGGGCCAGGGCCACGAGAAGCAAGGGCCTGCTGCGGGAGGGTAATTGCGGTGCTGGAACCTGGTCCGCTTCGCGGCGGGAGGAGGGGGAGCTGAGGGCCATGGCACGGTCCGATCTGCACGTGGGGATCGACGTCCCGATTACGATACAGTGCGTACTGAATCAGTTTGCGGGCATGCCGAGTCGCTCCTCGGATCCGGCGGCGGCCGCACCCGGCAGACTGAGCGGAGAGACACCTCGAACCGCATCGGAAGGCAGCCCTGTGCCCCGCAGCTCGACACCTCCGGACAGTGCCACCCGCACGGCCGGCCGGAAGAAGGACCCGCAGATCGACCAGGCGGTGCTGCGCGCCACCCTCGAACTGCTGGAGGAGATCGGGTACGCGGGAACCTCCATCAGCCAGGTGGCTTCCCGCGTGGGGGTCTACCGGCCCGCCATCTACCGCCGCTGGCCGTCGAAACAGCACCTGGTCGCGGCGGCCGTCGTCTCGGCCCTGGGCCACGAGCCCACGCCCGACACCGGGGACCTGCGGGCCGACCTCCTCACCGGTATCGGAACGCTCGTCGACGCCTTCACGTCGACGAGCGTGAGCCGGGTGCTGACCGCTCTTGTGGCCGACCTCGCCCAACAGCCCGATCTGCGCCAGGAGTTCCTCGACTCGGTCTTCCAGTCCCGCCGGGCCTCCACCGCCCGCCGCCTGCACACCGCGGCCGCGCACGGAGACATCCGCCCGGACTTCGACCTGGAGTTCGTCCTGGACGCCCTGGCCGCCCCGGTGTACTACCGGGCTCTGTTCGGCCACGGCCCCGTCACACCGACCGTGGCCGAACAGAGCGTCGATCTCGTACTGACCTCCTTGCGGCCGCACTGACGGCGCGGGTTCGCCCGGTCCCCGCCGCGCGCGGCGGTGCGGCGGGGAGGGGGCCGCCCCGGGATCACGAGGCCGGGCGGAGCGTCATCGAGCGGGGGCCGCGGTCGGGCGGGCTCATCGCGGTGTCGACACGGCGCAGGGCCCGGCGGCCCGGGTCGGGGAGCTGGTCGGCGACCGCGGCGGGCAGGTCGGCACGGCCGGAGACGGAGAGTTTGCGGTAGACGCGGCTGAGGTGGAGTTCGACGGTGCGCCGGGTGACGTAGAGGCGGTCGGCTATCTCCTTGTTCGTCAGGCCCTCGGCGGCCAGCAGGGCGGTGCGGTGCTCGGCCGGGGTGAGGGCGTCGAGGCCGGTCTCGGCGCCGCGCCGGGGGCGGGCGCCCGCCGAGGCGAGGTCGTCGCGCAGGGTGTCGACGAGCGCCCCGGCGCCGCACTTCTCGGCCAGGGCGAGAGCCGCGCGCAACTGTTCGCGGGCCTGGCGAACCTTGCGCAGTCGCCGCAGTTCGTGGCCCAGGGAGCGCAGCACGCGGGCCTGTTCCAGCCACGCCCCGGAGTCCTGGAGCAGCTCGGCCGCCTCGTACAGCAGGGGGGCGCGCTGCCCGCACCGGGTGACGAGGGCGAGTGTGTGCAGGGCGGTGGCGACGGCGTGCGGAGCGCCCCAGGCGCGGGCCAGGTCCAGTTCCTCGCGGGCCAGCCGCTCGGCGGTGGCGGAGTCGCCCGCGTGGGCGTGGACGGCGGCTGCGGCCGTGCGCCACGGGTAGGGGTCGTGGTGGTGCGCGCCGCGCAGCAGCAGCTGCCCGCACTCCTCCAGGTCGGCGAGCCCGGCCTGGGTGCGGCCGAGCGCCGCCTGCAGCCGGCCCCGGTGGAACAGCAGATCGGGCAGGGCCGCCTCGGGCAGGTCGGTCAGCGCCAGGTCGTCCAGAAGCAGCCGGCGCGCCCCGTCCAGGTCGCCGGTCTCCAGGAGGATGCCGCCGAGCCGGCAGCGGGCCAGGGCGCTGCCCAGCCAGGTCCCGGCGGGCCCGTCCGCGAGGGCCGCGCGGGCCGCCCGGGCCGCCTCGCGCAGCCGTCCGGCCTTGTAGCCGCAGACGGCCAGGGTGGTCTCGGCGAGGGCCGCCATGGTGCGGGCGCCCTCCTCGCGGGCCGCGGCGGCCAGTGCGCGGCAGGCGTCCAGTGCCTCGTCGTGCTCCCCCGCGTCGCACAGCAGGTGTGCGAGCAGCAGCCGCAGCGGAGTGGTGGGCACGTCGGCCGGGCCGACGGGTTCGTTCAGCCCGGTGCGGGCGTGGCGGACGACGTCCTCGCGCCGCCCGCCCTGTGCCCGGGCGGCGAGCGCCGACAGCGTCGCCTGGGCGCAGCGCACCCAGGGGGTGCGGGCGGCGGTGGGAGCGGCCGGGACGGGCAGCGGTGTGCGGTTGCCGCCGGTGAGCAGGGTGAGCACACCGAGGACGGCGACGGCGCCGGCGGCCGGTTCCTGGGCGTGGTCGACGGGTCCGAGGTCCACGAGCGCGCCCCGTACGGTGCGCTGGGCGCCGTCCAGGTCGCCGTCGAGAGCGGTGGCCTGGACGAGGTTGACGAGGGAGGCGATGGCGGCGGTGTCGGCGCCGTGGCGCGGCAGGCCCAGGGCACGCAGCCGGCTCACGGCGGCTGCGGGCGCGTCGGCGGCGAGTTCGACGCAGCTGAGCCGGCGCAGCAGTTCGGGCTGGTCGCAGGGTTCGCCTTCCTGTGCGCACCGCTCCAGCAAGGCGCGGGCCTCCTCCAGGTCGCGCCGGGACAGGGCGGCGCAGGCGGAGTCGAACAGCAGCCGGTAGGCCCAGCGTTCACCGATGCGCGGGGCGTGCCGCAGATGGTGGACCACTTGGTGCGCGGGGGCGCCGGAGGCGTGCAGGGCGTGGGCCGCCGCCGCATGCAGCCGCGCGTGTTCGCTGGGCGGCAGCGCGGCAAGAAAGGAGACCGGCATCATCGGCTGGGCGAAGGCGACGCCCTCGCCGGTCTCCTGCAGCACGCCGCAGCGTACGAGGGTGTGGAGCATGTCGGCGGCCTCGGTACGGGAGATGCCGACGAGGTCGGCGACGAGGGCTGCGGTGCCGGCCCGGCCGGTGACGGCGACGGAGTCCAGGGCCCGGCCGACGCCGGGGAAACGTTCCTCGAAACGGGCGACGACGGTCTCCGCCACTTCCACCGAGCCGAGGGAGTCGATCTGTTCGCAGGTCGGTTCGGTCGCGGTGCCGCCGCGTCTGAGTTCGCGCAGCAGGGCCTGGACCAGCAGCGGGTTGCCGCCGGTGGCCCGGTGACAGGCGTGCACCAGGGCGTCGGCGACGGGCCGGCCGAAGAAGGAGGCCAGCAGGTAGCCGACGGCGTCCGGGTCCAGGCCGGGCAGCACCGTGCGCTGGTGGAAGTCGGAGACGACGCGGGCGAGGGTGGCGGTGCCGTCTCCCCGCGAGCGGTCTGCCCGCGTGCCCTCGCCACCGCGCCCGGTGCCGTCGCCACGCGCCGTGTCGTCGCGGGGCAGGGTCAGACCGGGGGCGATCGTGGCCAGCAGAGCCACCGGCAGCCCCTCCAGACGGGCCATCAGGTGCTCCAGCCAGAGCAGCGAGCGCTGGTCGGCCCAGTGCAGGTCGTCCACCGCGATCAGCAGCGGTGTACGGGGGGTGAGTGCGCCGATGAGCTGGTCGAGCCGGCCGGCGGCGGCCTCGGGGGTGCCCGGTTCCTCGGCGGGCCGCCCGGCGGACGCGTCTGCGGGTATCAGGACGGCCCGCGGGCGGGGGTGCAGCTGGCGCAGCACGTCGCAGGTCAGGGCGGTGCCGGACGGCCGGGCGCGGATGGAGGTCGTCTCGAATCCGCCTGCGCGGGCGGTTCTGACGGCGGCACGCATCAGGTACGACTTGCCGGACCCGATGCCCCCCTCCAGCAGGAGGCTGGCGCCCGCGCCGGTCGCCGCGGAGGCCAGGACCCTTTGTAAATCAGACACTTCACAGTCGCGGCTGAGCACACGAATCCCTTCGTCGTTCCGTTGGCCCGGGAATGCTGTGGTTCTCGCGCCCCGCGTGATGCCGTACGCGGCCCGGGCCGGCGCGGCCGGACGCCCTCCGGTGTCCACCGGCCGGAGGGTGTCCGGATTCAGACGCTGTCCACGGCCCCGTGGTGGCTGCGCCACTGCGGCGTGGCCACACCGGCGAGGACGACCTCCACCACGTCCTCGGCGAGGGTGGGAGTGAGCGGCAGGTGGCCGAAGAGCACCCGGTAGTAGGCGGTGGAGGCGAGCATGTCCAGCAGCAGGTCGATGTCCGCGTCGGGGCGGATGTCGCCGCGCCGGATGCCCCGGCGCAGGGCGGCCGCAGTCGCGGCGCGACGTGGGTGGAACAGCTCGTTCAGGAACTCCGACTCCAGTTCCGGGTCGTCGGCGAGGTCCGCGATCAGCGCGGGCAGCGCGCGTCGACCGACGGTGGTGGTGAAGGCATGGCTCAGGGTGCGGATCCCGGCGATGAGGTCGCAGTGGGTGCAGCCGGTGTCGGGGGTGGGTGAGGCGCCCATGGTCTGCACGAGCGCGCTGACCACGAGGTGCTGCCGGGAACGCCAGCGGCGACGCAGTGTCGGCTTGCTGGTGCCGGCCCGGGCGGCGACCGCCTCCAGCGTCAGCCTGCCGTAGCCGACCTCGTTGAGGATCTCCATCACCGCGCGCCGTACCGCGGCGTCGATGCGTTCGTCCCGCGGTCGGCCTCGCGACCGCTGCGCCGTCGTCGGGGCGGTACCCGCGGCGCCCTGTGGCGTGTTCACCATGCCTCCAGTATATTTATGATTCCGTTCCGCATCGGAATGGAATTCTCTCACACGAGGTGACGTCATGTCTCAACACGTCGGCGAGTTACCGGACGACCTGGGGAGCCCTGCGACCGCCGCCGAGTCCACGCGGCCGGTGCGGGCGGAGAGCGTCTTCTCCGGTCCCTACCGGGCGCTCAGTCTCGGCGTGATCCTGTCGGTCGGCATGGTCGCGTTCGAGTCCCTGGGCGTGGCCACGGTGCTGCCCGACATCGCCCGGTCTCTGGACGGCCTGGGCGCCTACGGCTGGGGCCTGTCGGCGCTGATGCTCGCCAACATCATCGGCACCGTGCTCGCGGGGCGGGCTGCCGACCGCCGGGGCCCGTGGGGGCCGGCGACGGCGGGGATGGCCGTCTTCGCGGTGGGCTGCGCGGCGGCCGGGGCGGCCGGCTCCTGGCCGCTGTTCCTGGCGGGCCGCTTCCTCCAGGGCCTGGGCGTGGGCGCCGTGATGGCCATGGCCTACACGGTGATCGGACTGGCCTACCCCGAGCATCTGCGGGCCCGGATGTTCGCCCTGCTCTCCTCGGCCTGGACGATCCCGTCGCTGATCGGCCCGGTCGTCGCGGGCACGCTGGCGGACAGCACCACCTGGCGCGCGGTGTTCCTGCTGATGCTGCCGATCGTGGCGATCGCGGCGCTGCTCACGCTGCCCGGTCTGCGCCGCCTGGAGCGTCCGCAGGCCCGAACGGGGGCGGCCCCGGCCGAACCGTGGTGGAAGGGCCCGCTGGCCAGTGCCGTGCTGCTGACACTGGGCACCGGTGTGCTGCTCCAGGCGCTGCTGCTGGAGAACATGGTTCTGCTGGTCGTGCTCGCGGTGGCGGGCATCGCCGTCGCCCTGCCGGCGCTGCGCCGGGTCACCCCGGAGGGAACCCTGACCGCGCGCGCGGGGCTGGGTGCCGGTGTGGTCATCCGGGGCCTGCTGTGCGGGGTGTACTTCGGCAGCGAGGCGTACCTGCCGCTGGGCCTGCAGGAGTTGCGCGGGCAGAGCGCGTGGGCGGCCGGTCTCGGCCTGTCGGCGGGTGCCATCGCCTGGGTGGTCGGCTCGGCCTGGCAGGCCAAGCGGGACACCGCGGCGGGCGGACGGACCGGCAGCGTGGCCCTCGGCTTCGTCGTCCTGCTGCTGGGCGTCGGCGTGATCGCCCTGTCGATCCTGACCGAGTCGGTCCCGGCGTGGTGCGCGGTCGTGGGCTGGGCCGTCGGCGGCATCGGCATGGGTGTGGCGTTCAACGCCGCCACCACCGACACGCTGGAGCAGACACCGGCGGAGCGGCAGGGCGAGATGAGCGGGGCGCTCCAGCTCGCGCAGACCCTCGCCACCGGCGTGATCGCCGGCCTCGGCGGCGCGGCGCTGGCCATCGCCGAGCACTACGACTCCACCACCCGTACGGCGCTGGCCGGACTGTTCGCCGTCACGGCACTGCTCGCTCTGATCGGCGTCCTGCTCTCCAGGCGCCTGCGGCCCGCCGCCACGACCGGGTGACGGTCTGAACAAGGCGTCCGGCACCGGGACGGCTCACGGTGCCGGACACCGAACGGCCTGCCGTACGCACCGCGAGGGCGGGCATGCGGGCCGTGTGCCACCCCCAGACTGCCGCCGGGTCGACCCGATCCGGGCGGACGGTGAGCGCTCCATCCCCCGTCGCGCGACACCGGACCGCCGGACCTGCCCGGCGGCACAAGGAAGTCCTCGCCCGGCCGTTCAGCACGGCCG
>NZ_JBEXYL010000042.1:0-80066 GCF_040630895.1 Streptomyces sp. NPDC005728 | reverse complement strand
GGGCGCAGCCCCCAGACCCCCATCGACCCGCGCCCGAGCGGAGCGACTCAGCGGCCCAGATACTTGGGCTTCTCCTTGTTCACGAAGGCCTGTACGGCGATCGCGTGGTCCTCGGACTGCCCCGCCCGCGCCTGCAGCTCGTCCTCCTTCTCCAGGGTCTCGGCGAGGGAGTGCGTCAGGCCGTAGGCCATCGCCTCCTTGAGCGCCGCGTAGGCCACCGTCGGGCCCTCGGCCAGGGACCGTGCCACCTTCTCGGCCTCGGCGCGCAGCTCGGCGGCGGGCACCAGCCGGTTGGCGATGCCCAGCTCCAGCGCGTCCTGTGCGCTGATGCTGCGCGGGAAGAGCAGCAGGTCGGCGGCGCGACCCGGACCGACCACCCGGGGCAGCGTCCAGGAGACGCCGGAGTCCGCGGTCAGCGCGACGCCCGCGAACGAGGTGTTGAACGCGGCGGTCTCGGCCACCACGCGGTAGTCCGCGGCGAGCGCGAAGCCGAAGCCCGCGCCGGCCGCGACCCCGTTCACCGCGGCGACCACCGGCTTCGGCGCCCCGGCCAGCGCCTTCACGATCGGGTTGTAGTGCTCCTTGACCGTGCTCATCGTCTGCCCGGAGCCCGCCTCGCGGTCCGCCGCCAGCAGCCCGATGTGTTCCTTGAGGTCCTGGCCCACGCAGAAGGCCCGGTCACCGGCGGCGGTCAGCAGGATCGCCCGTACGGCGGTGTCCCCGGCCGCCGATTCCGCCGCCTCCCGGAGGGCGACCTTGGTCGCGACGTTCAGCGCGTTCATCGCCTCGGGGCGGTTCAGCGTGATCGTCGCGAGTCCGTCGCTCACCTCGTAGAGCACGGTGTCGGCCATGGCGCATCCCCTCGGTGTCATCGCTGGTGACGTACCGCTCAGTACGTCCCTGTCCGAAGGACAGCATGGCGGAGATCGCGGTCCAAGGGCCGGAGCCGAGGTGTGACCTGCGTCAAAGAAAACCGGAGTGGAGTCGGTCGAAGGGCGCCCGTGGGGCGGCGCAGTATCGCAGCCACATCCCCGAATTGAGTGGTTTTGCTCGCGCGCGTTGCCCAAGCGATGCCGACTGATGTTGGTCATCGGGTCCTGAGATGCGGGATAATGGCTTGGAAGCAATGTGTTCGATGCCGGTGTCGCGTGTCCGTTCCGGGCTGAGGGTTGCCCTGCCTGGGCCGTCGGCAGACGATGAGCTGGTTTCAGGAAGGGGAACGAGCATGGCGGCCATGAAGCCGCGGACGGGCGATGGCCCGCTCGAGGTGACCAAGGAGGGGCGGGGCATCGTCATGCGCGTTCCGCTCGAAGGCGGCGGTCGACTCGTCGTCGAGCTGACCCCTGACGAGGCCGAGGCGCTCGGCGACGCCCTCAAGAAGGTCGTCGTCTGACGCCCCCGAGATCCAGTCCTTACGGCTGCCCCGGCATCGAATGCGGTGCCGGGGCAGCCGTGTTCCCGGACGCCGGCATCCCGGCGTTCACCGCTTGACCGCGCACAGCAGGCCGTCGCCCACCGGCAGCAGAGACGTCACCAGCTCCTGGCTCTCCCGCACCGTGCGCAGCAGCTCGCGCAGTCGCAGCACCTCGGTCGGCTGCGGCCTCGAGTCGACCGTCCGGCCGTTGGCGAAGATGCCCTCGAAGACGACCAGACCGCCCGGACGCAGCAGGCGCAACGATTCAGCGAGGTAGTCCGAGTACTCCAGCCGGTCCCCGTCGCAGAAGACGAGGTCGTATCCGGCGTCCGCGAGCCGGGGCAGCACGTCCAGGGCACGGCCGGGGATGAACCGGGCCCGGTTGCTGGCGAAGCCGCAGGCACGGAAGGCCTGCCGGGCGAACTGCTGGTGCTCCGGCTCCGGGTCGACCGTGGTGAGCACCCCGTCCGGGCGCATGCCGTGCAGCAGATGGATTCCGGACACCCCGCAGCCGGTGCCGATCTCCGCGACCGCCTTCGCGTCCACGGAGGCGGCGAGCAGTCGCAGCGCGGCGCCCGTGCCGGGCGACACCGAGCGCAGCCCTGCCTCGCGGGCCCGGTCGCGGGCCCAGCGCAGCGCTTCGTCCTCGGCGACAAAGGCGTCGGCGAACGCCCAGCTCGTCTGCCGGTTGCCGGTAATGACCCTCTCCTGTCCCCGTGGTTGCCTGGGCGTGACTGTATCCGTTGGCCCCGGGAACCCGCAGATGGGACCGGGCGTTTATAGGGATGAGCCGGTGGCCCGGGACGCGACGGGGGGTATGAGGTGGATCAGGACGCCGAGCACATGCTGACGCAGCCCTATGAGCTGTATCAGCGCGTATCAAATTCTCGTAAAACCGCTTATCCGGAGCTAACGGGCGAGGTGGCTATGGTAGGGGCTCCACTGGACACCACCAGAGCCGACAGGGGAGGTGCGGCCGCGCCCGGGGACCGGGGAGGAGTGCTGAGGCGCTTTCTCGGGTCGGCGGGCAGGCCGAAATCCGTGACCGACACCGCTGCTGACCATAGCCACGCCGCCGGTATCGCCGCAGGCGAAACCCAGACCGCGACCTTCTCCACCGACGCGGACGGGCAGGCATGGACTCCGCCCACGTGGGAGGAGATCGTCAGCACGCACAGCGGCCGGGTCTACCGGCTGGCGTACCGCCTCACGGGCAACCAGCACGACGCCGAGGACCTCACGCAGGAAGTCTTCGTCCGTGTCTTCCGTTCGCTGTCGACGTACTCGCCGGGCACCTTCGAGGGCTGGCTGCACCGCATCACCACCAACCTTTTCCTGGACATGGTCCGGCGCAAGCAGCGCATCCGCTTCGACGCCCTCGGCGAGGACGCGGCCGAGCGCCTGCCCAGCCGCGAGCCCACCCCGCAGCAGGTCTTCAACGACGCCCACTTCGACGCGGACGTCCAGCAGGCCCTGGACACCCTCGCCCCCGAGTTCCGCGCCGCGGTCGTCCTGTGCGACATCGAAGGACTGTCGTACGAGGAGATCGCCGCGACCCTCGGCGTGAAGCTCGGCACGGTCCGCTCCCGTATCCATCGCGGCCGTTCCCAGCTCCGCAAGGCCCTCGCCCACCGGTCGCCCGAGGCGCGCAGGGCCGAGCGGCGCTCTTTCGTGGCCCGTGTCCCCGCTCTGGGGGGAGGGGGCGCGACCGCGTGAGTGGATCTCAGCCGAAACCTGCGCAGGCGCACTTCGCCGAGCAGCACCTGGGAGACCGGCTCTCCGCCCTGGTGGACGGAGAGCTCGGTCATGAGTCGCGTGAGCGTGTCCTCGCGCACCTGGCCACCTGTGCCCGGTGCAAGGCGGAGGCGGACGCCCAGCGCCGACTGAAGAACGTGTTCGCGGAGGCGGCCCCGCCGCCGCCCTCCGAGAGCTTCCTGGCCCGCCTCCAGGGCCTTCCCGGGGGCGGTGACCCCGACGGCGACGGCACGCAGGCGCCCGGGGGCGGACTCTTCGGGCGGGACCCCGAGGGCGGGGTCTTCGGGCTGAGGCGCGGCGAGCGTTTCGAGTTCCGCTACGTCCCCGCCGTCACCGCTCATTCCGCGGCTCCCGTCGCTCCGGAGGAGCGCGGTTTCCGTATCCATCCCGTCGGCCGCCCGGACGCCGACCGCTCCGCCTCGCGCGGACTGCGGTTCGCGTTCGCCGCCGCCGGAGCGGTGTCTCTGGCGGCCGTGGCCCTCGGCGGCGTGACCACCGCCATCCCCGGCGACGTGGCCGCGGACGGCCGCGGCGGCTCCGGCTCCGGCAATGTGGCCCCGACGCGTTCGGCGGGCACGGGCGGGGGCGCGGCGACGTCCGACGCCCAGCGACGCCGCCCGGTGGGACCGCTGCTCGCCCAGGGCAGCAGCCTGCTCGGCCAGACGTCGGTGGCGCCGACCTCCCTGTCCGCGCCGCTGGTGCCCGGAGTGCCGGCCCCGGCCACCGGGCAGGTGCAGGGCGCCCCGCACGACCTGGGCACACCGGTGATGGCCGGTGCGGCGGCGATCTCCCCGCTGATACGCCCGCTGAGCGAGATCTCTCCGTTCTCCCTGACCGCCTTGTCGGCGACACCCCAGGCGACCACCCCCGGCCTGCTGTCCGCCCCCGTCCCCGACACCCCCTCCGCTCCCGTCAGACCCTCGGCCTTCCCTTCCTCCCCCCAACAGGCACCCTGACCTGCCGCTGCGCCACGGCCACCGAACCTGGTTGAATCCTGTGAGGCCGTGCCCGTGGCGTTGACCCGGGCACGGAGTCGACGTTCCGCTGCCACCGCCGACGCGCGCGGCCGCGGCCAGCCGTGGGGAGAGCATGAACGAGGGGAACCCGACGTCCGTCCCGCCGGGGGAGCAGGGGGAACACGGGGAGCAGACGTCGGCGGGAGAGGCACCGGCCAGGCCCGCCGACGGTGACTTCGAGCTGGCGAAGCCCGCGCCGACCGGGGCGGGCTCCGCCGCCGCACCGCCCCCCGAGCGTCCCAGGCCCCTGCACGACCCCGACCCCTACAGCACCCCGCCGTACGGCGAGCCGGGCCCCTGGGCCCCCGCCCCACCGGTCCAGCACCCCGCGACGACCCCACCCCAGAGCCCGTCCGTACCGACACACTCGGCTCCGCCAGCGCAGGCGGCTCCGGCCGTACCGGCGACGCCGGCCGTACCGGAGCCGGCGGCTGCCTCCGAACCGGCGGCTCCTCAGGCACCGGCTCTGATGGCTCCCCAGGCACCGGTGCCCGTGGTTCCGCCCGCGCCAGCACCGGTGGACGCCGTGGCGCCCGTGCCCGTGTCCGTGCCTGTGGATCCGGTCGCGCCTGCGCCCGGGGCTGCTCCGATGCATCCGACTTCGCCCGCACCGGCGGACGCCGTGGCGCCCGCGCCCGCGGATCCGGTCATGCCTGCACCCGCGCCCGCTCCCACGCAGCCGGTGCCGTCCGTGCCGGCAGACGCGGTGGTGGCCCCGTCGGAGGGGTCTGCCGGGCATGCGCCCGTGGAGCAGGTCGTGGCCGGGGTGGAGACGGGGGCCGGCGGTCCGGCGGGGGCGGGCGCCGATCCCTGGCGGCGGTACGACCCCTGGGCCGCTTCCGCTGCCGGGCAGCAGCCCCCCGTGCACGGGCCGCTGCAGCAGACCGGCGCCGCGGTGCTCACCAAGGAACAGCGGCGCAAGCGGTCCCTGCGGATCGCCCTCGTGTGGACGCTGCTCGTCGCCGTGGTCTCCGGCGGCATCGGCGGACTCGTCGGCGCCTATGTCGAGCGCGAGGGCGTGGGCGACGTACAGCTGCCGCAGTCCGGACCGGCGCCTGCGGGACGGGCGCCGGACAGTGTCGCCGGGATAGCCGCCCGGGCCCTGCCCAGCGTCGTCACGCTGCACGTGAGCGGCGTCGACGAGGCAGGCACCGGCACCGGCTTCGTGCTCGACGCCCGTGGACACATCCTGACCAACAACCACGTCGTCCAGCCCGCCGCGTCCGGCGGCGAGATATCCGTGACATTCAGCAGCGGCGAGACCGCCAAGGCGAAGGTCGTCGGCCGTGACAGCGGCTACGACCTGGCTGTCGTCCGGGTCACCGGCGTCCACGGGTTCACCCCCATGCCCCTCGGCAACTCCGACGACGTCCAGGTCGGTGACCCGGTCGTCGCCATCGGCGCCCCCTTCGACCTGGCGAACACCGTCACCTCCGGCATCATCAGCGCCAAGGAACGACCCATCACGGCCGGCGGCGAGAAGGGCGACGGGAGCGACGTGTCGTACGTCGACGCGCTGCAGACCGACGCCCCGATCAACCCCGGCAACTCCGGCGGCCCCCTCCTCGACTCCCGGGGCCGGGTCATCGGCATCAACTCCGCCATCCGCTCGGCCGACGAGGGCTCCGACTCCGGGAAGGGACAGGCCGGCTCCATCGGCCTCGGCTTCGCCATCCCGGTCAACCAGGCCAAGCGGGTCGCCGAGGAACTGATCAACAAGGGCCATGCCACCCACCCCGTCATCGGCGTCACCCTCGACATGGGCTACACCGGCGACGGCGCCCGCATCGACACCAAGGCCCGTGACGGCGGCTCCGCCGTCACCAGGGGCGGCCCCGGCGACCGGGCCGGTCTCAGGGCGGGCGACGTCATCACCGAGGTCGACGGGCAGCGCGTCCACTCGGGTGAGGAACTGATCGTCAGGATCCGCGCCCACCGGCCCGGCGACCGGCTGCGCCTGACGGTCGAACACGGCGGACAGCGGGAGGTCTCCCTCGTACTGGGCGCTTCGGAGCACGACTGACAATCGCGCACAACTACTGAAGTCTCACCTCGGGACGGTACCGGTCTGCCAGGTACGCCGGGTACCGTTGAGCGACCGAGGACATCGCATTGGGAGCGTCAGGTGTTCAATGACATAGGACCACTCGAGCTGGTCACCATCATTGTGCTCGCCGTGCTCGTCTTCGGTCCGGACAAGCTCCCGAAGGTCATCCAGGACGTGATGCGCACGGTCCGGAAGATCCGCGAGTTCTCGGAGAGCGCCAAGCAGGACATCCGTAACGAGCTGGGTCCCGAGTTCAAGGACTTCGAGTTCGAGGACCTCAACCCCAAGACGTTCATCCGCAAGCAGCTGGACAACGACGAACTGGGGCTGAAGGAGATCCGCAACGGCTTCGACCTGAAGAAGGAGATGGCCGAGGTCACGGACGCGGTCCACAGCCGCGAGAGCGACGCCTCGTCCTCGCCTTCCTCCTCCTCGTCCGGCGGGCGCGTCGACATGACCAAGAAGCCCGAGGAAACGGACAAGGACGAGCGTCCGCCCTTCGACGCCGACGCCACCTAGCCGACGCCGCCCAGGGGCCCCGACACACGCACCGAGCGGGGTGCGTGACGCGTTTCATAGCGCGGACCCGCTCATGGCCCCTACCCGCCGTACACGGCGCGCACAGGCCCCCCTGCGCGACCCACGCGCCGGGCGCTTTCCCTGCTGCTCTCAGCGGTGTGGATATGCTGCCGAGTTGTTGTGCGGACCGGACGAGTACGCCCGAAGGGGGGCGGGCAGCCCCGGTCCGACGAGATCGAGGAGGCGTCCGGGCAGATGGAGACGACGAGTCGGGTGGGCGCGCAGGCGCCGGCCGCGGAGGGCGGACAACAGCTCCCCTCCGCTCGGCGCACGGTGGGCGGCTACCTCCAGGCGCCCTTTCCTTGGTACGGCCTCGACGAGGCGTTCACGGGGCCGCGCTGGCTGATGCAGGTCGGCACGGCAGCGGACGGTGCGGTCGAGCACGGGTCGATCGGGCACGGTGACGAGCCCACCGTCCGCAACGAGCACGTGGCCGCGTCCCCGGACGAGCCCCGGGAGAAGTTCGCGGTCGTGGTCACCGTGGCCGCGAATCCGTCCCGGAGGAGTGCCGACGGTACGGGGCTGCTGGAGGCGACGTCGGTCTCCTCGGCGGCATGGCTGGCGGGTGTGGGGCTGCTGTCGTTCACCTGGCCCGGGCAGATGGACCACAGTCTGCGGGACGACTGGCTGGAGCAGCAGACGGAGACCGCGTGGGCTCTGGCCGACGATCTCGAGGGGCCCGAGTGGTCCACGCTGTCCCTGCCGGTCGACGGGGTGCCCACACCGTTCCACTACCGGGAGTCCCAGTTCGGGTGGGTGCTGGCCGGTTCCACCGGGGCCGGCGTGCATGTCGGGGCCTATGGGCGGGGGATGAGCGCGTACGGTCTCGGGTTCGCCGTGGTGAAGGACATCGGAACCTACGCATGAGAATCGGAACCCACGCATGAGAAAAGGGGCGCCGGTGGTTCTCGGCGCCCCTTCGCGCAGTTCCCCGCGCCTCTGGGTGGTTCAGAACTTGTTCTTCGGAGTGATGCCCAAAGACAGGCCCGACAGGCCCCGCTGGCGTCCCCCCAGCTTGCCCGCGATGGCTCGCAGGGCCGAGCCCGCAGGGGAGTCGGGGTCGGTCAGGACCACCGGCTTGCCCTCGTCGCCGCCCTCGCGGAGGCGGACGTCGATGGGGATGTTGCCGAGGACGGGGACGGACGTTCCCGTCGTGCGGGTCAGGCCGTCCGCCACCATCTGGCCGCCGCCGGTTCCGAAGACGTCGACCATCTCGCCGCAGTGCGGGCAGGGCAGCCCGGACATGTTCTCGACCACGCCGACGATCTTCTGGTGGGTCTGGACGGCGATGGAGCCGGCCCGCTCCGCCACCTCGGCGGCCGCCTGCTGTGGCGTCGTGACCACCAGGATCTCGGCGTTCGGGACGAGCTGTGCCACCGAGATCGCGATGTCGCCGGTGCCGGGCGGCAGGTCCAGGAGCAGGACGTCCAGGTCGCCCCAGTACACGTCCGCGAGGAACTGCTGCAGGGCGCGGTGGAGCATCGGGCCGCGCCAGACCACGGGGGCGTTGCCCGGGGTGAACATGCCGATCGAGATGACCTTCACGCCGTTCGCGGACGGCGGCATGATCATGTTCTCGACCTGGGTCGGACGGCCGTCCGCGCCCAGCATGCGCGGCACCGAGTGGCCGTAGATGTCGGCGTCCACCACACCGACCTTCAGGCCGTCGGCCGCCATCGCCGCCGCCAGGTTCACCGTCACCGAGGACTTGCCGACGCCGCCCTTGCCGGAGGCGACCGCGTAGACCCGGGTGAGGCTGCCCGGCTTGGCGAAGGGGACCTCGCGCTCGGTCTGGCCGCCGCGCAGGGCCGTCGCCAGCTCCTTGCGCTGCTCGTCGCTCATCACGTCCAGGGTGACGTCGACCCGGGTGACGCCCTCGACCCGGGAGACCGCCTCGGTCACCCGCTGGGTGATCGTGTCGCGCATGGGGCAGCCGGAGACGGTCAGGTACACGGTCACCGCGACCGCTCCGTCCGCGCCGATATCCACCGATTTGACCATCCCCAGTTCGGTGATGGGTCGGTTGATCTCGGGGTCGTTCACCGTCGCCAGTGCCTCGCGCACCGCGTCTTCCGTAGCCATAAAGACGATGGTACGGCGCCCCGAGGTGCCTCCGGGTAGTCCCTCAGCGGTCGTCTGCGTCACGTCCCGGCGACCGTTCTGACCGTTCTGCCGGGAATACGACATGACCGGGGTGGCCGTCGGAGTGCCGCCGTTCCTCCATCTCCTTGACCAGATCCTGCAGCTCGGAGCGGATCCAGTCGCGGGTGGCCACCTCGCCCAGTCCCATGCGCAGCGCGGCGATCTCCCGGGTCAGGTACTCGGTGTCGGCGATGGACCGCTCGTTCTGCTTGCGGTCCTGCTCCAGGTTGACCCGGTCGCGGTCGTCCTGCCTGTTCTGCGCGAGCAGGATCAGCGGGGCCGCGTAGGAGGCCTGCAGGGACAGCATCAGGGTCAGGAAGATGAACGGGTAGTTGTCGAAGCGAAAGGTGGCGGGCGCGGCGATGTTCCAGACCACCCACAGGATGATGACGACCGTCATCCAGACGATGAAGCGTCCCGTGCCCAGGAAGCGGGCGATCTTCTCCGACAGCCGGCCGAAGGCCTCGGGGTCCCACTCGGGCAGGAACCGGCGCCGCGGCGGGCGCGGCTGGTCCAGGCGGGGCGTGCGGGGCCGGCCGGCGGCCGTGGCGCCCGTCGGGGTGCGCTCGCGGTTGCTCTCGCGTTCAGGCGCCATGGGCGCTCGCCCCCTCGTTCGCCGCCCCGTCCTCCTCGTCCAGGTGGAACTCGGTCTCCCGCCAGTCCTCGGGCAGCATGTGGTCGAGGACGTCGTCCACGGTCACCGCCCCGAGCAGCGACCCGGACTCGTCCACCACGGGCGCGGCGACCATGTCGTACGTGGCGAAGAACCCGGCGATGACGGGCAGGGTGGCGTCGGGTTCGAGGGGCTGCAGGTCGTCGTCGACCAGCGAGCTGACCAGGGTGTACGGGGGGTCGCGCAGCAGGCGCTGGAAGTGGACGGTGCCCAGGTACTTGCCGGTCGGGGTCTCGTCGGGCGGGCGGCAGACGTACACCTGGGCGGCGAGGGCGGGGGAGAGGTCCTGGTTGCGGACCCGGGCGAGCGCGTCGGCGACGGTGGCGTCGGGGCGCAGCACGATCGGCTCGGTGGTCATCAGGCCACCCGCGGTGTGCTCCTCGTACGACATCAGGCGCCGCATCTCGGCCGCGTCGGCGGGCTCCATCAGGCTCAGCAGGCGCTCCTTGTCCTCCTCGGGCAGCTCGGCGAGCAGGTCGGCCGCGTCGTCCGGGTCCATGGCCTCCAGGATGTCGGCCGCGCGCTCCTCCTTCAGTTTGCCGAGGATCTCGATCTGGTCGTCCTCGGGCAGCTCCTCCAGGACGTCGGCGAGGCGGTCGTCGTCCAGGGCGGCGGCGACCTCGGCGCGGCGCTTGGCGGAGAGGTGGTGCAGGACGTTGGCGAGGTCGGCGGGGCGCAGCTGCTCGAAGGTGGCGAGCAGGCTCTCGGCGCCCTGTCCGTGCTCCTCCAGGGAGAAGCCGGTGACCGCCGACCACTCCACGGTCAGCGTCTCGCCCCTGGCCCGCCGGAAGGCGCCGCCCTTCTTCCCCCGCCGGACGAAGACGCGGTCGACCTCCCAGTCCCGGCGGGCCGGCAGCTGCTGCACGGCCAGGTCCAGGACGGTGACCTCCTCGTCGGTCTCCGCCAGCTTCACCCGGCGGTCCAGCAGCTCTCCGAAGACCAGCCGTTCGGTGGGGCGCTGCTCGAAGCGGCGCACGTTGACCACGCCGGTGGTGATGACCTGCCCGGACTCGATGCCGGTCACCCGGGTCATGGGCAGGAAGATGCGGCGCCGGGTGGACAGTTCGACGACCAGTCCGAGGACGCGCGGGGGCCGTCGTCCGACGCGCAGCATGACGACCACATCGCGTACGCGACCCACCTGGTCGCCGGTCGGATCGAAGACGGGGACCCCGGCGAGGTGCGAGACGAAGATCCGCGGGGCACCGGCTGCCATGGCTGTGCTTCCTTTGCTCGCATTGCGTGGGAATTGCTGTTTTCTGCCCGCGCGCGTGCGCTTCAGGCTAGCCCGTACCGATCGGATATGCCCTGGTGGGCGGTCCGGACGGACTGGCTCCGCCGGGCATGCGAAGCCCCGGTACGCTGCGGTACGCCGCTCCGGACTCGTCAGAAAGGCAGCTCCACCTGTGACTGCGATTCCCCAGGGCCGTACCCGCCGGGCCGCGCTGGCGAGTGCGGCATGTGCACTGGCCGTGACGGGAGCGATGGTGCTGACGGGGTGCAGCAGCGAGGATCCCGACGCGGGGACCAACGGCGTCGGCAAGCTGTCGGCCGGCCAGATCCAGGCGAAAGCCCGGGCTGCCGCGGAGGCGGCGCCCGCGGTGCGGCTTGCCGGGACCGTGGTCACCAGCGGCCGCACGTACAAGCTGGACATGCAGCTCAAGGCCGACGGCGGCACCGGCTCGGTCACGTCCCAGGGTGCCACGTTCGGGCTGCTGCGGGTCGGCAAGCAGCTGTATCTCAAGGCCGACGCGGACTTCTGGAGCCACGGCGGGGACACGGCGTCGGCCGGCAAGCTCGACGGCAAGTACGTCAAGGTGCCGCAGGGCGATCCCGCGTACAAGAAGTTCAGCGGCTTCACGGACAAGGCTGTGCTCCTCGACGGTCTGCTGACCCTGCACGGCAAGCTGGTGACGGACGGCCACCACGATCAGTCGGGCACCCGCACGATCCGCATCACCGGCGACGCCGGCTCCGGCGGCACCCTCGACGTCTCCCTCGACGGCAAGCCCTACCCGCTCCGCCTGGTACGGGGCGGCGGCGCGGGCACGCTCAGCTTCTCGGACTGGGGCAAGGACTTCTCCGCCGCCGAGCCCGCGAAGTCCGAGACGGTCGACTACGGGAAGCAGCTGCCGACGTCGTGACCGGTTCCGGTCAGCTGGTTCTCTCCGCCGCGAGGTGATCAGCCGCGACGGACTTTTCCGGCGGTGCCGAACGCCGTCCGGGCCCCGGCGTCACCGCTTGCGGCGCTTCGCCAGCAGCCGCGGCAGCCCCGCCGGGATCGGCTGACGCGTCGTCGCCGGGGATTGCAGCGGGCGTTCCGCCAGGTTGTCGGAGGGCAACGGGGCCACCGACCCCGTCGGCACCAGGCGGAGCACCCGGCACTCGCGGGCCCAGCGGCCCGGCATCTCCTCGCCGTCGGGGGCGTTCAGCCGCTTCCCCTTCAGTTCGGCCACTGCCGCCTCCCACTCCGGCGAGCCGGAAGCCAGCTCGGACACGGTCGCCGGCCAGGTCACCAGCCGGCCCCCCTTGTCCTTGCTGCGCACGGTCACCTCGGCCGAGCCGCCGTCGGCCAGGCCGGGCAGCGGCTGCTCTCCGAGCCCGTCGCCGACCAGGCACACCGCACCCTCGTGCCACACGTGCCACAGCGCACGCGCCGCCGGAGCGTCGGCACCCCGCACCCAGATGAGGCCGGACTTCTTGGTGGCCTCCTCGATCAGGGCCAGGTCGAGCAGCTCGCTTGTCATGCGCCCAGCCTATCCAGGCCCGCTCACAGCCAGCCGTTGCGCTTCAGGGTGCGGTGGATACCGAGGCAGAGCGCGACCGTGATGCCCATGATCACCGGGTAGCCGTACTTCCAGTGCAGCTCGGGCATGTACTTGAAGTTCATGCCGTACACCCCGCACACCATCGTCGGTACGGCGATGATCGCGGCCCAGGCGGTGATCTTGCGCATGTCCTCGTTCTGCGCGACCGACGCCTGCGCGAGGTTGGCCTGGAGGATGGAGTTGAGGAGTTCGTCGAAGCCCAGCACCTGCTCCTGGACCCGGGCGAGGTGGTCGGCGACGTCCCGGAAGTACTTCTGGATGTCCGGGTCGACCAGCCGCATCGGCCGCTCGCTCAGCAGCTGCATCGGCCGCAGCAGCGGAGCCACCGCACGCTTGAACTCCAGCACCTCGCGCTTGAGTTGGTAGATCCGCGCCGAGTCCACACCGCGCGAGACCCCGCCCCTGCGGCCGGGCGAGAAGACCTCGGTCTCCACCTCGTCGATGTCGTCCTGCACCGCGTCGGCGACGGCGATGTAGCCGTCCACGACATGGTCGGCGATGGCGTGCAGCACGGCCGAGGGGCCCTTCGCGAGCAACTCGGGGTCGTCCTGCAGCCGGTGGCGCAGCGCCCGCAGGGAGCCCTGGCCGCCATGCCGGACCGTGATGAAGAAGTCCCGGCCGGTGAAGCACATGACCTCGCCGGTCTCCACCACCTCGCTGTTGGCGGTGAGCCGGTCGTGCTCGACGTAGTGGATGGTCTTGAACACGGTGAAGAGCGAGTCGTCGTACCGCTCCAGCTTCGGCCGCTGGTGGGCCTGGACCGCGTCCTCCACGGCCAGCGGGTGCAGTCCGAACTCGCTCGCGATACCGGCGAATTCGGCCTCGGTCGGCTCGTGCAGGCCGATCCACACGAACCCGCCGTCGCGGCGCACCAGCCGCATCGCCTCGTGCGGCGTCAGCGGCTTGGCGCTCTCCACACGGGCTCCGTCGCGGTAGACCGCGCAGTCCACGACGGCCGAGGGCGTGGCGGGGTCGCGCGTGGTGTCGTAGGGCGCGCTCGTCTCCTTGCGCAGCGACGGACGGGCCGAGGGACGGACCGCGGCACGCAGGTCACGGATCATCGACATGGGCAGGCTCCTTCGCAGGCGAGCAGCGAAAGTGCACGGCAACGGGTGGAACTACCCGGAATGGGGACGTCCTGACTGCGGATGTTTGGCACGTCCACAAAGCGGGGAGCACCGCACCATCGCGGTGGCGACTTCGCTGCTGATGCAGAACTGATTCAGGTCAGACGGATCAGGCAAAGCGAAATGAAGTGCTCTTCCGAACGACGAAGCGAGCGTGAAGGCGGCAGCCAGCCAGGAACTACATCAGCAGCCGGAAGAGCGAGTGGTACTACCAGGTCGACTTCGATCCATGACAGCCCCACCTCCTCCGGCCGGTCCCTCGTAAGGGAGTCTCATCGGCGTCGGGACTCGATAGCGACGCTTCTGCGTGCTGCCCCGAACTACCGGCTCAGCGTAGCAGCAGCCCATAGTGTCAAGGCGCCGCTTTGCCCGCTGCTGACGAGTTCTATGCTCACCGCATGGTTGATGTTCTTCCTCTGGTCGAGGCGCGGTTGACCACCACGCTGGGCGAACCGGACGCGCGTGCCGCGGTCACCTTCCTCGGTACGGACCGCATCGAGGTGCTCCGGTTCCGGGACTCCGATCGGGAGGGAGCCGTGGTCCGCTACGCCTCGCTCGGCATGTCCGCGCACCCCATGACGGATCCCACCGCCGTGCTCGCCGACCCCGTCAAGGGCCCCCGCGCCGAGCTGGTCCTGTCGGTCCGTGCGGGCGTCGCGGACACCGACAAGGTGCTCCGCCCGCTCGCCGTGCTCGCCGCGTCCCCGCAGGTAGAGGGTGTGGTCGTGGCCCCCGGCGCCTCCCTGGACGTGGGCGGGCCGCTGTGGCCCGGTGCTCCCTTCTCCTCGGTCCTGGTGGCCGAACCCGGCGGGCTGGTCGAGGATCTGGAGCTGGACGATCCGATGGATCCCGTACGGTTCCTGCCGCTGCTGCCGATGACCCCGAACGAGGCCGCCTGGAAGCGGGTGCACGGCGCGGGAGCCCTCCAGGAGCGCTGGCTGGCGAACGGCACGGATCTGCGGGATCCCGCCCGTAGATCTGTGCCGCTCGACTGATCCGGAAGTGACTGATCTCACCAACGCAAGGCTGGATTCGGTCAGTTGGCGAAGACGGTGACACCGTCCTCGGGGGCGTGCGCCCTCTCCAGCTCCGCGGCCTCGTCGGTGAGCGCCTTGCGCCGTACGACGACCACGACCGCGCCGAGCACCGCTGTGGCCGCCGCGACCACGAACGGGATGTGGATGTCGCTCCACTCCTCGATCTTCGGTGCGAAGTACGGTGCCGCGGCGGCGGCGAACCAGCGGACGAAGTTGTAGCCCGCGCTCGCCACCGGGCGCGGCGCGTCCGACACGCCGAGGGCCAGCTCGGTGTAGACCGTGTTGTTCACGCCGATGAAGGCGCCGGACAGGATCGTGCAGACGACGGCCGTGGTGTGGTTGCCGTAGCCGAGCACGAGCACGTCCGCCGCGAGCAGCACCAGTGAGCCGCCGAGCACCTTCAGCGAGCCGAACCGCCGCTGCATCCGCGGCGCCACGATCACCGAGAAGACGGCGAGCAGTACGCCCCAGCCGAAGAACACCGCACCCGAGCGGTAGGGGGTCATGTTCAGCACGAACGGCGTGAAGGCCAGCACGGTGAAGAACGTGTAGTTGTAGAAGAACGCCGAGACCGCCGCCGAGGCGAGGCCGCCGTGACCGAGCGCCCTGACCGGGTCCAGCACCGAGGTCCTGCGGGCCGGCTTCGGCTGCTCCTTCAGGAACGCCGTGATGCACAGGAAGCCGATCGCCATCAGCGTGGCCGTGCCGAAGAAGGGGTAGCGCCAGCTGACGTTGCCGAGGACCGCGCCGAGCAGCGGGCCGCAGGCCATGCCGAGGCCGAGCGCGGACTCGTACAGCAGGATCGCCGCAGCGCTGCCGCCGGCTGCCGCGCCCACGATGACCGCGAGGGCGGTGGACACGAACAGGGCGTTGCCGAGCCCCCAGCCGGCCCGGAACCCGACGAGCTGGGCGACCGAGCCCGAGGTGCCGGCCAGGCCCGCGAAGACGACCACGAACGCGAGCCCGAGCAGCAGCGTCCTGCGGCCGCCGATGCGGCTGGAGACGAAGCCGGTCAGCAGCATCGCCACCGCGGTGATCAGGAAGTACGAGGTGAAGAGCAGGGACACCTGGCCGGCGGTGGCGTCGAGACCCCGGGCGATGGACGGCAGGATCGGGTCGACGAGACCGATGCCCATGAAGGCGACGACGGAGGCGCCGGTCGTGGCCCAGACCGCCTTGGGCTGTCGCAGGATGCCGCCGGCACCCGCGTCGAAGGGGTCCATGTGCTTCTCCCGTCCCGACAAGCAGATAGTTGGATTATGCACATAGTAAGTTAGCGGAGCTAATTAATGCAAGATGCATCTAATTTTTCCCGGTGGGGCAGCCGTGTGTTCCGCGTGGCCGTGTCTTCCGTTCGGCCGTGTGTTCCGTCCGGACGGGTGATCGTCCTTGACGTGGGCCGGTCGGGGTAGGACCGTGGAGCCCTATGAGGGGCGAACCCAGTTGCCCGAAGTGTGGTGGCCGGGTCAGGGCTCCCGGACTCTTCGCCGATTCCTGGCAGTGTGATGTGCACGGGACGGTGCAGCCGCTGCAGCCCGTGATCCCGCCCAGCGTCGAGGCGCTCAATGTCGTGGTGCACCGCACGCAGGTGCCGGTGTGGATGCCGTGGCCGCTGCCGGTCGGGTGGCTGTTCACCGGTGTGACGTACGCCGGGGACGACCGCAGCGGCGGCCGTGCCACCGCCGTGGCCTGCTCCGGCCCCGGCCCGCTGGGCGGCATGGGCGAGCTGATCCTGGTCGCCGAGGAACTCGGCGTCGGCCTCGGTGCGGGGTACGCGGGCATCGACGGCCCGGACCCCGGGTCGTACATGAACGTCGAGAAGCCGCCCCAGGCCAAGGTCCTGGCCGCCGGTCGGCCGACTCCGCTGTGGCATGTCGCCGGGGCCCCCGACGACCGCGCGGTCTTCGCCGGCGAGGCGCTGGGCCTGTGGCTGTGGGCGGTGGTCTGGCCCGTGCAGTCGGGTCTGCTCATGTACGACGAGCTGGTGCTGACGGATCTGCGGGATGCGGGGGCGGAGCTGGACCTGGTGCCGTGCGGGGCGTTGTCGCCGGTCCTGCTTCGGCCGGGCGGGTGACGTTCGGCGGCGCCCCTTGGGCGGGTGTGTGTAGGGGGTGATGGCGATGTGCGGGTGTGACAGGGCATCGCTGTCCTGCCGCTATCCTTAGGTGTCCCCCTCCGTCCGTCACCGCCTGGAGTACACGTCGTGCGCATCGACCTGCACTGTCACTCCACGGCTTCTGACGGTACGGACACCCCGGCCGAGCTGGTGCGCAATGCCGCCACTGCCGGTCTGGACGTCGTCGCGCTGACCGACCACGACACCACCCGCGGGTACGCCGAGGCCACCGCCGCGCTGCCCGAGGGGCTCACCCTGGTCACCGGAGCCGAGCTGTCCTGCCGTGTCGACGGCATCTCCATGCACATGCTGGCCTACCTCTTCGACCCCGAGGAGCCCGCCCTGCTCGCCGAGCGCGAGCTGGTCCGGGACGACCGGGTGCCGCGGGCCCAGGGCATGGTCGCCAAGCTGAACGCGCTGGGCGTGCCGGTCACCTGGGGGCAGGTCGAGCGGATCGCCGCCGGCGGTTCCGTGGGGCGTCCGCATGTCGCCACCGCGCTCGTCGAGCTGGGCGTGGTGCCGACGGTGAGCGACGCGTTCACCGAGGAGTGGCTGGCCGACGGCGGCCGGGCCTTCGTGGAGAAGCACGAGACCGACCCCTTCGAGGCGATCCGGCTGGTCAAGGGCGCGGGCGGCGTGGCCGTCTTCGCGCACCCGGCCGCCGCCAAGCGCGGCCGTACGGTGCCGGAGTCCGCGATCGCCGAGATGGCCGCTGCCGGCCTGGACGGCATCGAGGTCGACCACATGGACCACGACGCCGACGCCCGCACCCGCCTGCGGGGCCTCGCGAAGGACCTGGGGCTGCTGGTCACGGGGTCCTCGGACTACCACGGCAGCCGCAAGACCGTGTCGCTGGGCGAGTACACGACGGACCCCGAGGTGTACGGGGAGATCATCCGGCGGGCCACCGGCGCGTTTCCCGTCCCGGGTACCGGCGGGGTCTGAGACCCTCGGGGTTCGACCCCGCGCCACCTCACGCCCGTTTCTCTTCTTCCTTCAAGGCCTGTACTTCCCTCATGTTCGACGTCGCCGTCTTCGGCTCCCTGTTCCTGACCCTTTTTGTCATCATGGATCCCCCCGGGATCACCCCGATCTTCCTCGCGCTGACCGCGGGGCGCCCCGCCAAGGTGCAGAAGCGGATGGCCTTCCAGGCCGTCTGTGTGGCGGGCGGGGTCATCGCCGTCTTCGGCCTCCTGGGCCACCAGATCCTGAACTACCTGCACGTATCCGTCCCCGCGCTGATGATCGCGGGTGGTCTGCTGCTTCTGCTGATCGCGCTGGACCTGCTCACCGGCAAGACCGACGAGCCGAAGCAGACCAAGGACGTGAACGTCGCCCTCGTGCCGCTGGGCATGCCGCTGCTGGCGGGGCCCGGTGCCATCGTGTCCGTGATCCTGGCCGTGCAGAAGGCCGACAGTGTGGCCACGCAGGTCTCGGTGTGGGCCGCGATCCTCGCGATCCACGTCGTGCTGTGGCTGGTGATGCGCTACTCGCTGCTGATCATCCGGGTCATCAAGGACGGCGGCGTCGTCCTCGTGACGCGGCTCGCGGGCATGATGCTCTCCGCGATCGCGGTGCAGCAGATCATCAACGGCGTCACTCAGGTGATCCGGGGGAGCTGAGACGTGGGCTCGGCTCCCCCGGAAAGCTTGAGTGGTGTGCGCCTTACGAGGCCGGGGTCTCGGCCGGGCGGATCCACAGACGCTGCCCTATCGCGGCGGCCTGCTGAACGATCCGGTTGACGGAGGCGGCGTCCACGACGGTGCTGTCCACGGTGGTGCCGTCGACCTCGTCGAGTCGCATGATTTCGAAGCGCATGGCTTCTCCCTTCGTCTGGTCATCCTCCTGAGGAGAACTACTGGTGTGTCGTGCTGTACGTATGAGTCAACGGGCTGTGTGTTACAAACATTCCCTACGCTAAAGAAATTTTTCGAACGGCTAATTACCGACTGGTAAGCGGTCGCCGCGGGACTGAGCGGGACCGGTTGTGTTCGCAGCGTGACCGCCGGGACAATGGAAGCGATGAACGACGACCTGGCGGCCCTCGCCGCCCGCATCGACCACACCAACGAGCTGCTGCAGCGCATGCTCGCCGAGGTGGCGAAGACGCCCTCGACCCACGCGATCTTCGTCGACGCGGGATACCTGTATGCGGCCGCGGGCCGACTGATCGCCGGGACGGAGGACCGGCGGGCCTTCGACCTCGATGCCGAGGGCCTGATCGACGCGCTCATCGACAGGGCCCGCACGATCTTCGCGGACAGCCGGCTGCTGCGCGTCTACTGGTACGACGGCGCCCGGCGCCGCATCCACACCGCCGAGCAGCAGTCCATCGCCGAACTGCCCGACGTCAAGGTCCGCCTCGGCAACCTCAACGCCAACAACCAGCAGAAGGGCGTCGACTCCCTCATCCGCTCCGACCTGGAGTCCCTCGCCCGCCACCGCGCGATCAGCGACGCGGCCCTGCTCGGCGGCGACGAGGACCTGGTGTCGGCGGTGGAGGCGGCCCAGGGCTACGGCGCCCGCGTCCACCTGTGGGGCATCGAGGCGTCCGAGGGCCGCAACCAGGCCGAGGCGCTCCTCTGGGAGGTCGACAGCCAGCGCACCCTCGACCTGGAGTTCTTCAAGCCGTACGTCTCCCGGCGCACGGCCGCCGCCTACGAGGCCGCCGCCGGAACCCGGCCCACCCGCGAGGACGTTCGCTTCGTCGGCGCACAGATCGCGGCGAAGTGGCTGTCCGCGCGTGGCCGCGAGGCCCTCGGTGAACTGCTCCCCGGCCACCCCTACCTGCCCGGTTCCGTCGACCAGGACCTGCTGGTCGAGGCCGAGAGCCTGCTCCAGTACTCCCTGCGCGGCCAGGCGGACCTGCGCCGAGCCCTCCGGGACGGCTTCTGGGAGCACCTGCAGACGCAGTACTAGGGCCTGTCCGGCGGATCGGGCCGACCGCGGGACTCGTCGTCAGGGCTCAGCCCGGGTGCTCGTCCCAGAAGTCGGCCACCGCGCGTGCCGTGTCGAGCGGACGGTCGGTGTTGGGCGAGTGCTCGGCCCCGTCGATGACGGACCGCCGCGCCCCGAGCCGCGCCGCCATCTCGTCGAGCAGCGTCAGCGGCCAGGTGTCGTCCAGTGCGCCCGACAGCACATGGAACGGCAGCGGTACGGCGGCCAGTTCGGCGACTCGGTTCGGCTCGGTGCACAACTGGCGTCCGGTGGCGAGGAGTTGGGCGGGCTTGTTGCCCAGCCAACGGCGCCGCAGATCCTCCTGGTTGTCCAGGCCGTCGTCGAGCCCGCCCGTGTCGGTCTCCTCGGGCGTCTCCATCGCCTGGATCGCGTGCCAGACCTCGGCCATGGACATCACGCCGAGCGCGTCCCGCAGCAGCTTCACACGCTGCTGCTGGGAGACCGAGATCTGCGCCGGCCCCGAGGCCATCAGGGTGAGGGACAGAAACGGGGAGTGGTCCACCAGCACGGCCGCACGCGAGATCTGCCCGCCGAGCGAGTGCCCCAGCAGATGCACGGGCGTCCCGACCGCCTCCGCCTGTGCCAGCACGTCCCGGGCCAACTCCTCCTGCGCGTAGGCGGATTCGTCGCGCTCGGGCCCGTCCGACTCGTACTGTCCGCGCCCGTCCACGGCCACGGTCCGGTATCCGCGCTCGGCCAGCGGCACATGCAGCGGATTGAAGTCCTCCTTGCTCCCGGTGAACCCCGGCAGCAGCAGCGCGACGCCCCTGGGCTCGACGCCTTCGGCCACGGGCGCGTCGACGACGGCGAACTCACCGCGCGCGGTCCGCAGGGAGTACGCACGGGCACCGGGGGGCGGGACGAAGGTGGCAGGCCTGCTCATGCGGAGAGGCTATCGGGCGGGCGGGCCCGGCAGAGACGGGGGGAGCAGGCCGACGGCCCGGTCCCACAGAGGTGGGCCGGGCCGCCGGGTGATGCCGTGCTGCTGTTCGGTTGTCGTGCCGATGCGCCGATCGAGCCTCGGAAGGACGATCCGCAGGTCAGGCCCCGGAAGGCCCCTCCACCGGTCAGGCCTCGGAAGCCTCCACGGCCGCCGCCACCTTCCGCGTCCGGCGCGCCTTGGGCGCCGCCTCCGCGGCCTCGCCGGTGGCCTCGGCGGCGGGCGCCGTGGCCTTACGGGTACGGCGGCGCGGCTTGACCTCCGGCTCCTCGGTGGCCTGCGCCGGAATCTCCGGAGTGGCCGCCTCGGCAACAGCCTTGCGGGTCCGCCGTACCTTGGGCGCGGTCGCCTCGACCCCGTCCACCGTGGCTTCGGCGGCGGCAGCGGTCTTACGGGTGCGGCGCGGCTTGGCCGTGGGCTCCGCCTCCACCGCTTCCGGGGTGGCGGCCGCGGTCTTGCGGGTGCGGCGGGGCTTGGCCTCTGTGCCTTCGGCCGTGTCGACGGTGGCTTCGGCGGTCGCGGCGGCCTTGCGGGTGCGGCGCGGCTTGGCCGTGGGCTCCGCCTCCACCGCTTCCGGGGTGGCGGCCGCGGTCTTGCGGGTGCGGCGGGGCTTGGCCTCTGTGCCTTCGGCCGTGTCGACGGTGGCTTCGGCGGTCGCGGCGGCCTTGCGGGTGCGGCGCGGCTTGGCCTCGGCCTCTGCTTCGACGGTCTCCGGGGCGGTGGCCGCGGTCTTGCGGGTGCGGCGGGGCTTGGTCGCCGGGGCGGCGGGCTCCTCCGCGTTCGTACCTTCAGCAGTGGCGACTGTCGCTTCGGGGGCCGGTTCGGCCGTCTTGCGGGTGCGGCGGCGCGGCTTGGCCTCGACGGCCTCGGCCGTGTCCACGGCAGTCTCGGCGGTGGCCGCGGCCTTGCGGGTGCGGCGCGGCTTGGTCTCGGCGGCCTCGGCCGTCTCGACGGCGGCCTCAACCACCGGCGCGGCCTCGGTCACCGCAGTCTCCGTCAACGCAGCCTCGGTCACCGGGGCCTCGGCCGACTTGCGGGTGCGGCGGCGGCGCGGCTTCTCCGCTGTCTCCAGCGTCGCCGGGCCCTCCGCCGTGTCCACCGTGTCGACAGCGGCCTCGGAGGTCGTGGTCGCGGCAGCGGCCGTCACCACCTGCGCCGGGGCTCCGCTGCGGGTACGGCGACGGCGGCGCGGGGTGCGGGTCGCCGTGGGCTCCTCGGCGGTGCCGGTCTCGGCGGACGGTGCCGAGGCGGTCGTAGCGGGGGAGGCGTCCAGCGGAGTGCCGCCGCGCGTGCGGCGGCGACTGCGCGGGGTGCGCGCCGGGCGCTCACGCTCGGCCGTGGCGGACTCGGCGCGGCCACCCCGGCCGACGCGACCGCGGGCACCGCGGCCACCGGTCTCGCCCAGGTCCTCCAGCTCCTCCGCGTCGAGACCGGCGCGGGTCCGCTCCGAGCGCGGCAGGGTGCCCTTGGTGCCCTCGGGGATGCCGAGGTCCGAGAACAGGTGCGGGGAGCTCGAGTACGTCTCCGGCGGGTCGTTGAAGTCCAGCTCCAGCGCCTTGTTGATCAGCTGCCAGCGCGGGATGTCGTCCCAGTCGACGAACGTGATGGCCGTACCCTTCGCGCCCGCGCGGCCCGTACGGCCGACGCGGTGCAGGTACGTCTTCTCGTCCTCGGGGGACTGGTAGTTGATGACGTGGGTCACGCCTTCGACGTCGATGCCGCGCGCGGCGACGTCGGTGCAGACGAGGACGTCGACCTTGCCGTTGCGGAAGGCCCGCAGGGCCTGCTCGCGCGCGCCCTGGCCGAGGTCGCCGTGGACCGCGCCGGAGGCGAACCCGCGGCGCTGCAGTTGCTCGGCGATGTCGGCCGCTGTCCGCTTCGTACGGCAGAAGATCATCGCGAGTCCGCGGCCGTCGGCCTGCAGGATGCGGGCGGCCATCTCCGGCTTGTCCATGGAGTGTGCGCGGTAGACGAACTGCTTGATGTTCGCGACCGTCGCGCCCTCGTCGTCCGGCGCGGTGGCACGGATGTGGGTGGGCTGCGACATGTAGCGGCGCGCGAGGCCGATGACCGCGCCCGGCATGGTCGCGGAGAACAGCATGGTCTGGCGCTTGGCCGGAAGCAGGTTGATGATCTTCTCGACGTCGGGCAGGAAGCCCAGGTCGAGCATCTCGTCGGCCTCGTCGAGCACCAGGCTCTTGATGTGGCTCAGGTTCAGCTTCTTCTGCCCGGCCAGGTCCAGCAGCCGGCCCGGGGTGCCGACGACCACGTCGACGCCCTTCTTCAGGGCCTCGACCTGCGGCTCGTAGGCCCGGCCGCCGTAGATCGCGAGCACGCGCACGTTACGGACCTTGCCGGCCGTCAGCAGGTCGTTGGTGACCTGGGTGCACAGCTCGCGTGTGGGGACCACGACGAGCGCCTGCGGGGCTTCGGTGAGGGCCTCGGGCCGCGCACGGCCGGCCTCCACGTCGGCGGGGACGGTGACCCGCTCCAGGAGCGGCAGGCCGAAGCCCAGCGTCTTGCCGGTGCCGGTCTTGGCCTGGCCGATGACGTCCGTGCCGGAAAGGGCGACGGGGAGCGTCATCTCCTGGATGGGGAAGGGGTTGAGGATGCCGACGGCCTCCAGGGCCTCGGCGGTCTCGGGAAGGATTCCGAGTTCTCGAAACGTCGTAGTCAGGGTGATGCCTCTTCTGTGTACGCGGTGCGAGGCGAGCGCGGGGGTCATGACTGACCGTGCCGGGGACGTCGGCTGCCGTACGGACGAACCACTCGGGCAAGCCGTATGACACGGGACCACTGCCGACGCTCTAGCGCTCGTACCGCTGAGGGATGTCCCTCCGGTCGTCGTACGTAATGAGCCGTACGGCCGGGGAGGGCTGTCGGGTCGGAGCCGATCGGGCCACCGACCGGGCATCCTCAATACATGCGCCCTGTCGGAGCACGTCGAATACCGTCGACGCACTCAGCAGGCGCATTACCACCATACCCCGGAATCGCGCACATGTGATGGCCGATTTGGTCACGTAGTCGTGGTCACAGTGGTTGACCAGGGCTTCCGGGGCGGGGCAATCGGGCTATTGTGCGCCTCATGACTAGCTCTGACAAGCCTGAGAACGAGTCCGCCGCACCCGCCGAACACACCGGTGTCGCCGCCCAGGACTGGGCGCAGGCCTCCGCCGACCCGCACTATCGTGCCGCGGTCGTGGACCTGCTCGGAGCACTCGCGTACGGGGAACTTGCGGCGTTCGAGCGGCTCGCGGAGGACGCCAAGCTGGCGCCGACGCTCGCCGACAAGGCGGAGCTGGCGAAGATGGCCTCGGCCGAGTTCCACCACTTCGAGAGGCTGCGGGACCGGCTGACCGAGATCGGCGAGGAGCCGACCGCGGCGATGGAGCCCTTCGTGGCGGCCCTGGACGGTTTCCACAAGCAGACGGCGCCCTCGGACTGGCTGGAGGGCTTGGTCAAGGCGTACGTCGGCGACTCGATCGCGAGCGACTTCTACCGGGAGGTCGCGGCCCGCCTCGACTCGGACACGCGCGAACTGGTCCTCGCCGTTCTCGACGACACCGGGCACGCCGGTTTCGCGGTGGAGAAGGTGCGCGCGGCGATCGACGCGGATCCGCGGGTCGGCGGGCGGCTGGCGCTGTGGGCGCGGCGGCTGATGGGTGAGGCGCTGTCGCAGTCGCAGCGGGTGGTGGCCGACCGGGATGCGCTGTCGACGATGCTCGTGGGCGGGGTCGCCGACGGGTTCGACCTTGCAGAGGTCGGGCGGATGTTCTCGCGGATCACCGAGGCTCACACGAAGCGGATGGCTGCGCTGGGCCTCGCGGCCTAGGAGCCGTGGCGCTCCGTGGGGGTGGCTTCGGCGGCTCGCGGCTTCGGGTTCGCCGTGGCTGGTCGGGCAGTTCCCCCCGCCCCTGGCGTGGCGGCTGCGCCTCCGCCTTGGCAGCTAGGCCGTCGCTGATCGTCGGCGGAGGCGGCCTGCCGGGCGGAGCAGGAGGGACAGGGAGGCCGCCGAGACGATCGCTGCGCCGAGGACGCTCAGCAGCGGGCTGCCGGGGCCCAGGGCGGTGTGGGTGACGAAGTCGCCGAACAGGGCTCCGGCGATGCCGGTCGAGAAGACGAGGTGCCGGGCGGGCAGGCGGTGTGCGAACCGGTGTGTCGCCGCCCAGGCGAGAATCAGACCGAGCAAGGCGGATCCGATTGCTTCCAGGATCATGTCGGGGGTCCCTCCCACGGCCGGCCGTGCTTCACGGTCGTAGCCGGTCATACCCGTGACCTGCGGATTGCAATCCTCCTCTGTGGACGACTTGTGCTCCATCTGTGCGCATGCTCCACAGGCAGAAGGGCCCGGCGGCACAGTGCCGCCGGGCCCTTCCGACTCGGTCCTAGAGCGTGCCGAAGCCCACCTTGCGGATGGTCGGCTCGCCGATCTCCACGTACGCCAGGCGGTCCGTCGGGACCAGGACCTTGCGGCCCTTCTCGTCCTCGAGGCTCAGCAGCTGCGTCTTTCCGGCCAGCGCCTCCGACACCACGCGCTCGACCTCCTCGACGCTCAGACCGCTCTCCAGAACGATCTCGCGGGGCGCGTGCTGCACGCCGATCTTGACCTCCACGGCTATGTCCCTCCGACGGTCAGTGATGTGCGCGATCTTCCGCGCCGTACGCAGCACACCCTAGCCCGGTGAGGGGATCTGCACGCTGTCGGCCGGAACGCCAACAGCGAACAGTCCGCGGGAACAAATGTCCGTCAGTGGTGTTCGGTGCCGTGCAGGGGGAAACCGGCGATTCCCCGCCAGGCCAGCGAGGTCAGCAGCTGCACCGCCTGTTCGCGCGGCACACTGCGGTCGCTGTGCAGCCAGGAACGCGCGACCACCTGGGCGAGCCCGCCGAGACCGGAGGCGAGCAGCATCGACTCCGCGCGCGAGAGGCCCGTGTCCTCGGCGATCACCTCGCAGATCGCCTCGGCGCAGTCGTTGGTGACCTTGTCGACGCGCTCGCGCACCGCGGGCTCGTTCGTCAGGTCCGACTCGAAGACCAGGCGGAAGGCGCCGCCGTCGTCCTCGACGTACGCGAAATAGGCGTCCATGGTCGCCCGCACGCGCTGCTTGTTGTCGGTCGTCGAGGCGAGCGCGCCGCGCACGGCCTGGATCAGCGCCTCGCAGTGCTGGTCCAGGAGGGCGAGGTAGAGATCGAGCTTGCCCGGGAAGTGCTGGTAGAGCACCGGCTTGCTGACGCCGGCCCGCTCGGCGATGTCGTCCATCGCTGCCGCGTGGTAGCCCTGTGCGACGAAGACCTCCTGGGCGGCGCCCAGCAGCTGGTTCCGTCGGGCGCGGCGCGGCAGACGGGTGCCACGCGGGCGCGCCGCCTCGGTTTGCTCGATGGCTGTCACGCCGCCTCCCAAAGTCGTCCACATGCGGTGTAGACCGCGCGGCCATCGTACTTTTCGGTAACCGTGGTGTGCGCGGTGCGAGCGCAGAATTTCACGTACCGGACGGCGACGAAAGCCGTGAAGCCTGCCTTACCCGGCGGGCCGGTGCCTTGGAGGTCCTGCGAGGTCAGCGATAGTCGTCCTCGTCGAGGGTGACCACGCGCGCCTGTTCGATGAGATCGGCCTCGTTGCCGCGGGCCGGATCCACTCCCGTCAGGGGGTCGTCCTGGTTCGGCGTGATGTCTGCGTGCTGCTCGACGGCGTCGCCCTCGGGGGCCTCGACGTCGAGCTCCGGGATGTCGTCGGCTGCCAGATCCTCGATCACGTCCGGCTCGATGGGGTCATAGGCCATGGTGGGCTCCCTTCCTACGAACATCCCTGGAAGCAGCAGGGACCACACGCGGGTGCCCTCTGTACGAGCGTAGGAGAGTCCTCATCCGGACGCCATGCCGTGCGCGTCCGTTCGTCCGTGCGGTTCTCCGGCCGGGTACCCGCCACGCCGTGGTCCACCCCCGCGGGGGCGAACACGCGTCCCTCCTGTGACGGCGAACACATGAACCACAGCGTGATCGTCTCGTAACATTGCCGCATGTCTTCGACCGAATCGCCGTCCGTGTCGGCCGCTGCCGTCCTTCCGAAGGTGGCGCCCGTCCGGGTCGGAGAGGGCGAGCAGCTGAGGTCGGTGGGGCTGCCGGGGGTCACCCTGACGGTCCGTTCGCGGCGCCCCGCGCGCCAGGACGACCTTCCGCCCGCGCTGTACGTCCACGGGCTCGGCGGTTCCTCGCAGAACTGGTCCGCGCTGATGAGGGAGCTGGACGGCGTCGTCGCCGGTGAGGCGGTCGATCTGCCCGGCTTCGGCGATTCCCCGCCCCCGGACGACGGGGACTACTCCGTCACCGGGCACGCGCGCGCGGTCATCCGTTATCTCGACGCCGCCGAGCGCGGCCCGGTCCACCTCGTCGGCAACTCCCTCGGCGGAGCGGTCGCCACGCGCGTCTCCGCCGTACGCCCCGACCTCGTCCGCAGCCTCACGCTCGTCTCGCCCGCCCTGCCGGAGCTGCGCGTGCAGCGCACCGCGGTGCCGACGGCACTGCTGGGCATGCCCGGGGTGGCCGCGCTCTTCAGCCGGATCACCAAGGAGTGGACGGCCGAGCAGCGCGTCCGCGGCGTGATGGCCCTGTGCTACGGCGACCCCGGGCGGGTGTCGCCCGAGGCGTTCCAGCAGGCCGTGGAGGAGCTGGAGCGGCGGCTGCAACTGCCGTACTTCTGGGACGCGATGACGCGCTCCGCGCGCGGGGTGGTCAACGCCTACACCCTCGGCGGCCAGCACGGGCTGTGGCGCCAGGCCGAGCGCGTGCTCGCCCCGACGCTCCTGATCTACGGCGGCCGCGACCAACTCGTCGGCTTCCGCATGGCCCGCAAGGCCGCCCGCTCCTTCCGTGACGCCCGCCTGCTGTCCCTGCCGGAGGCGGGACACGTGGCGATGATGGAGTACCCGGAGGTGGTGGCGGGAGCGTTCCGTGAACTCCTCGCGGAAGTGGGCGAGTTGGGCCGTGCGAGCGCATTCGATGGCTTCGGCGGTGCGCGGGCAGGCGTAGGGGCCGGTGGTGCCCGTGGGGCCGCTGGTGCGCGGAGGTCCGGTGGGTCTGGCGGGTCCTGTGAGGCCGGTGGACCCGGGGGTGCGGGTGGGGCGCCGCCGGGTGGCGGTTCCGCCGCGGCCGCCGGGGGCGACATCGCCGCCACGGGCGCGGGGAGCTGAGGGCAGAGGTGGGACGACACAGTCGTCGCGGACCGGCCCCCAAGGGCGACACCGCGGACATAGCTGCACAGCGAGAACGTGGGGGACGGGGCCCGGCTCCGGCCGCTTCGCGCGAGCCCCGCGAGACCCGGCAGCCCAACCTGCCCGGCCAGCGGCAGGCACCCTCGGGCGAAACCCGCGGCTACGGGACACCGCGCACAGCCCAGGGCGCGCCCGGTTTCCCTCCGGCGACGCCGGCGGGGGGCGTACCTCGCTTCCCTGATGGGACGCCCGCTCAGGGCGTTCCCCGCTTTCCGGGTGCGCCAGGTGCGCCGGGAATGCCAGGTGCGCCGGGGATGCCCGGTGGGCAAGGGGCCCGGCGTGCGCCCGAGGGCACTCCCGCGTACGGGAATCCGCGGCTGCCGGACGGTACTCCGGCTCACGGTGTTCCGCGGCTGCCGGACGGTACGCCTGCGCATGGCATGCCGCGCTTTCCTGACGGGACGCCCTCCCATGGGGTGCCCCTGCTCCCCGACGGCACCCCCGCGCGGGGTGTGCCGCGATTCCGGGGCGGTGGTTCTCCGGCGCGGGGCGGGCATCCCGAGCAGCGTGAAGTCGGCGGTGGCTGGGGCGAGTTCGGCGAGGCCCCCGGCGGGGGTGCCGGTGTTGCTCCCGGGGCGCGACAGGGCGGGCCCGGTGTTGCACTTCCGCGGCAGCGGCAGGGCGGGCCGGGGCGTTCCCGTGGCGGGCCTCGCCAGGACTATCTCGACGCCTTCGGGGAGGACGTCGACGTCTTCGTGCCGCGGTCCGGCGACGGTGTGCCCGGCCGTACCGAGTCCGGCGAGGCGCAGGAGTCGTACCGCCCCGGAGTCGGCCCGACGGCCGCCGGGGCCGGTGATGACGGCGACGGCAACGATGGCGAGGGCGCGGCGCCGAGCGGTGTGCCCGCGCAGCGCGGTGGCGGCAAGGGGCGAGCCTTCACGGGGATCGCGGCCGCGGCCGTGACCACCGTCCTCGCTGTCGTCGTCGCCGGTCACGTCGCCGACGGACCCGACGGCAGCGACGTGCAGTCGCGGTCCGCCACCGACCAGGCGCGCGACACCCGGGTCCCCGGGCAGGCCACCCCGTCGGCCTCGCCGAGCGTGGCGACGCTGACGTACGAGCAGAAGATGGGCAAGAGGTACCCGCTCACCGCCACGCTCAAGGGCTCCGGGAAGTTCGACGCCGTCCCGGGCTTCGACAAGGCGCCCGGCAAGGGACAGAAGTACACCTACCGGGTCGACGTCGAGCAGGGGCTCGGCCTGGACGGCGAGCTGTTCGCCCAGGCCGTGCAGAAGACGCTCAACGACAATCGCAGCTGGGCCCACGGCGGCGCCCGTACCTTCGAGCGGATCTCCTCCGGCAAGCCCGACTTCGTGATCACGCTCGCCAGCCCTGGCACCACTGCCGCGTGGTGCGCCAAGTCCGGCCTGGACACCACGGAGGACAACGTCTCCTGTGACTCGGCGTCCACCGAACGCGTGATGATCAACGCCTACCGCTGGGCACAGGGCAGCAAGACATACGGGGACAAAATCTACGCATACCGACAGATGCTCATCAATCACGAGGTCGGTCACCGCCTCGGCCACGGCCATGTGACGTGCGACAAGGACGGCGAACTCGCCCCGGTCATGCAGCAGCAGACGAAGTTCCTCGACCACGACGGCATCCACTGTCTGCCCAACGCCTGGCCCTACCCCAGGAGTTGACAGGCGCTGCTCGTGTCACATTGACATGAGTCGCATGTTCGATCATATTTTTGCCCATGTGGTCTAGTCATGCCGTCTCCGACAGCGCCGCCATCGAGCTGGCGCTGATCGGCGTGACCGCACTCTGCGTGGCCGACATCCACTGTCGCTGACGCCGCCTCCCTGGCGTTCGCGTCGCGACTTCTTTCCTTTTCCGTCCGTGGCCCTGTCACGGATTTTTCGACGACCCGACGCCGGGGCCGACGTCTGCCCGCAGCTGTCTCACTCCTCGTCCCTCTGTCTCACTCTTCGAGAAATCCTCGATCAGCTCCCCGAGAGGTCGTCATTCCGATGCGTCAACCGTCCGTCATAGCGCGCCGCGTGGCAGCGGCATCCGTCAGCCTGGTCGTGGCAGCGGGCGCCGCCGCCTGCGGCCCGAAGGACAACGATGCCAAGGGCTCCGGTGGCGACTCCGCTCCGCACAAGGGCGGCACGCTCACGGTGCTGAACTCCGATCCGCAGCAGGACTTCGACCCCGCCCGCCTGTACACCTCCGGCGGCGGCAACGTCCCGTCCCTGGTCTTCCGTACGCTCACCACGCGCAACCGCGAGAACGGCGCGGCCGGAGCCAAGGTCGTCCCGGATCTCGCCACCGACACCGGGCGTCCCGGCAAGGACGCGACCGTGTGGACGTACACCCTGAAGAAGGACCTGAAGTACGAGGACGGCACCCAGATCACCTCGGCCGACATCAAGTACGGCATCGAGCGTTCGTTCGCGCCCGAACTCTCCGGCGGTGCGCCCTACTTGCGGGACTGGCTGGTCGGTGCCGCCGACTACCAGGGTCCCTACAAGGACAAGAAGGGTCTCTCGGCGATCGAGACGCCGGACGAGCGGACCATCGTCTTCCATCTGAACAAGCCCGAGGGCGAGTTCCCGTTCCTCGCCACGCAGACGCAGTTCACCCCGGTCCCGAAGGCCAAGGACACGGGCACCAAGTACGAGGAGCACCCGGTCTCCTCGGGCCCGTACAAGGTCGTCAAGAACGAGAACGACGGCGAGCACCTCGTCCTGGAACGCAACACGTACTGGTCGACGGCCCTCGACGCCGAACGCAAGGCCTATCCGGACACCATCGACGTACGGTCGGGGCTCGACTCGTCCGTGATCAACCAGCGGCTGTCGGCGTCTCAGGGTACGGACGCGGCCGCCGTCACGACGGACACCAACCTCGGCCCGGCCGAACTCGCCAAGGTGACCGGTGACAAGGAGCTGGCCGCGCGCGTGGGCACCGGCCACTTCGGCTACACCAACTACATCGCCTTCAACCCGAAGGTGAAGCCGTTCGACAACCCCAAGGTGCGACAGGCGATCTCGTACGCCATCGACCGCTCCTCCGTCGTCAACGCGGCCGGCGGTTCGGCGCTCGCCGAGCCCGCCACCACCTTCCTGCCCGACCAGAAGTCCTTCGGCTACACGCCCTACGACCTCTTCCCGGCGGGCAGCACCGGCAACGCCGCCAAGGCCAAGGAGTTGCTGACGCAGGCGGGCTACAAGAACGGGCTCACCGTCACGCTCACCCACTCCAACAGCAAGGACTTCGAGACCAGCCCGGAGATCGCGACCGCCGTCCAGGACGCGCTCAAGAAGGCCGGCATCACGGTCAAGCTGCAGGGCCTGGAGGAGAACGACTACAAGGACAAGATCCACGGCGTCCGGACCGAGCCCGGCTTCTTCCTCGCCCACTGGGGTGCCGACTGGCCCTCCGGCGGCCCCTTCCTCGCCCCGATCTTCGACGGCCGGCAGATCGTCAAGGATGGAGCGAACTTCAACACGGGCCTGTTGAACGACAAGTCGGTCAATGACGAGATTGACGCGATCAACAAGTTGACCGACCTCGACGCCGCCGCCAAGCGGTGGGGTGCACTGGACAAGAAGATCGGCGCGCAGGCCTTGGTCGTGCCGCTGTTCCACCCGGTCTACAAGCGTCTGTACGGCGAGGACGTCAAGAACATCGTCATCAGCGACTGGACCGGCGTACTGGACATCTCCCAGGTCGCGGTGAAGTAGAGCCGTGAGCGAGGCACTTGTCGCCCCCCAGGCCCCCGGGACGGACAGCTCCGTCCCGGGGGTTTCGGGGGCCCGTCAGTTCTGGCTGCGGCTGCGGGCGCAGCGCGCCGCCCTGGTCGCCGCGGCCGTCGTAGCACTGCTCGTCCTGGTGGCGCTCGCCGCACCGCTGCTCACCGCCCTGGAAGGCCAGGACCCGACCACGTACCACCCGTCACTGGTCGACTCCGCGCGCGGAGGCGTGCCCATCGGCCCGTTCGGCGGCATCGGCGCCGACCACTGGCTGGGCGTCGAACCGCAGACCGGCCGCGACCTGTTCGCGCGGCTCGTCTACGGAGCGCGGGTGTCGCTGGGGGTCGCGCTGGCGGCGACCCTGGTGCAGGTCGCGATCGGGGTGATGGTCGGAGTGGCCTCCGCGCTCGGCAGTCGATGGGTTGATCAACTGTTGAGCCGCGCCACGGACATCATCGTCGCCATGCCACTGATGATCATGTCGCTGGCCCTGCTGTCGATCGTGCCGCCGAGCTTTCCGCGGCCCGTGCTCGTCACGCTCGTCATCGGCCTCATCGGCTGGGGCAACATCGCGAAGATCGTGCGCGCCCAGACCCTCACCCTCAAGGGGCTCGACTACGTCGCCGCCGCCCGGCTGAGCGGCTCGGGCGGCTGGCGGATCGCCCGCCGCGAGCTGCTGCCCGGTATCGCCGCGCCCGTCATCACGTACGCGGCGCTGCTCGTCCCCATGAACATCTCGGTCGAGGCCGCCCTCTCCTTCCTCGGTGTGGGCGTGAAGCCGCCCACGCCGTCCTGGGGACAGATGCTCACCAGCGCCGATGTCTGGTACCAGGCGGCACCGCAGTACCTGCTGCTGCCGGCCGGGGCGCTGTTCGTCACCGTCCTGGCCCTGACCGTCCTCGGTGACGGCGTGCGCACCGCACTCGATCCGCGCGCGGCCTCCCGCCTGCGCGTCGGCACAAGGAAGGGCGACGGCACAAGGAAGGGCGTGGGCACCGGAAAGGGTGCCGGCACCGGGAAGCGGCTCGGCACGAGCAAGGAGGAGACCGCATGAGCGGCTTCGGTGGTTTCGTCCTGCGCCGCGCGGTCGGCATGGCGGTCACGCTGCTCGCCATCTCGCTGATCGTCTACGTCGTCTTCTACGCCACCCCCGGCAACGTCGCCCAGATCACCTGCGGTCCGCGCTGCTCGCCGGAACAGGTGCACCAGGTCGCCGCGCAGCTCAGGCTCGACGACCCGATCTACCTGCGCTACTGGCACTTCCTGGAAGGCCTCTTCGTCGGCCAGGACTACTCCACGGGCACCTCGGTGGCGCACTGCTCCGCACCCTGCCTGGGACTGTCGTACCAGAGTGACCGGCAAGTCATGGAGATCATCCTGACCAGGCTGCCGGTCAGCCTGTCGCTCGTCCTCGGCGCGATGGTGCTGTGGCTCCTCCTCGGCGTCGGCACCGGCGTGCTCTCCGCCTGGCGGCGCGGCCGGATCTCCGAGCGCGTCCTGACCGCCCTCACCCTCGCCGGCACCGCCACGCCCGTCTTCGTCATCGGCCTCGTCCTGATGATCGTCGTCTGCGGCGAACTCCAGCTGCTGCCCTTCCCGCAGTACGTGAACTTCGGCGACGACCCCGAGCAGTGGGCGTGGAACCTGCTGCTGCCCTGGCTCTCGCTCGCCCTGATCGAGGCGGCCGCGTTCGCCCGCCTGACCCGCGCCTCGATGCTGGAGACCCTCACCGAGGACCACATCCGCACCTTCCGCGCCTACGGCGTGGGCGAGCGCGCGATCGTCGCACGGCACGCCCTGCGCGGCGCCCTCGCGCCCGTCATCGCGCTGAACGCCAACAACGTCGGCTCGGCGATCGGCGGCGCCGTGCTCACCGAGACCCTGTTCGGCCTGCCCGGCATCGGCCAGGAGCTTGTGCACGCGGTGAAGGTCGTCGACCTGCCGGTCGTCGTCGGCATGGTCCTGGTGATCGGCTTCTTCGTGGTCATCGCCAACGCCGTCGCGGACGTCCTGTACGCGGTGGCCGACCGACGGGTGGTACTCGCATGAGCCTGGTGGAAGTCTCGGACCTGACCGTCGAGTTCGGCTCGCTGCGTGCCGTGGACGGGCTCTCCTTCCGGCTGGAGGAGGGCGCGGCCCTCGCGCTCGTCGGCGAGTCCGGCTCCGGCAAATCCACGGTCGCCGGCGCCCTGCTGGGCCTGCACCGGGGCACCGGCGCCCGGGTCGGCGGCGCCGTCCGCGTCGCCGGCACCGACGTGCAGCAGTCCTCGGACGAGGAACTGCGGCGGCTGCGCGGCGCGAAGGCCGCCATGGTCTTCCAGGACCCGCTGTCCTCGCTCGACCCGTACTACGCGATCGGCGACCAGATCGCCGAGGTCTACCGCGTGCACGCGCGCGTGTCGCGCCGCGCCGCACGCGCGCGTGCCGTCGAGACGCTGGAGAGGGTAGGAATTCCGGACGCACCGCGCCGGTCCCGTTCCCGCCCGCACGAGTTCAGCGGCGGCATGCGCCAGCGCGCCCTCATCGCCATGGCGCTCGCCTGCTCGCCCGAGCTGCTGATCGCCGACGAGCCCACGACGGCCCTCGACGTCACCGTCCAGGCCCAGATCCTCGACCTGCTCCACACGCTGCGCGAGGAGACCGGCATGGGCCTGCTGCTCGTCACCCACGACGTGGGCGTCGCCGCCGAGAGCGTCGACGAGGTCCTGGTCATGCGGCACGGCCGGGCCGTCGAACACGGCCCCGTCGGCACGGTTCTGGGGGCGCCCGCGCAGGCGTACACCCGCGAACTCCTCGACGCCGTCCCGCGCGTGGACGCGCAGCGCGCCGAGTCCGAGGCGTCCGACGAGGTCGTGCTGGAGGCCGGCGGACTCCGGCGCGAGTTCGGGCGCGGCAAGCGGGCGTTCACGGCCGTGGACGACGTCTCGCTGACCGTCCGCCGGGGCGAGACCCTGGGCATCGTGGGGGAGAGCGGCAGCGGCAAGACCACGCTGGGGCGCATGCTGGTCGGGCTGCTGGAGCCGACCGCCGGCGAGATCCGCTATGCGGGGCGCCCGCACACCGGCGTGAACCCTGCCGTCCAGATGGTCTTCCAGGACCCCGTCTCCTCCCTCAACCCCCGTCGCAGCGTGGGCGAGTCCATCGCCGACCCACTCCGCGCGCGCGGGACGGGGGTCTCCCCGCTCGGGGGCGGCCGAGAGCGGGGGAGCGACGAGCAGCGCATCCGGGGGCGCGTGATCGAACTCCTGGAGCGCGTGGGGCTCGAAGCGGCGCACTACGACCGCTACCCGCACGAGTTCAGCGGCGGACAGCGCCAGCGCGTGGGCATCGCGCGGGCGCTCGCCGCCGACCCGCGCGTCATCGTCTGCGACGAGCCCGTCTCCGCGCTCGACGTCACGACGCAGGCCCAGGTGGTCGAACTGCTCGGCCGGCTGCAGCGGGAACTCGGGCTCGCGCTCGTGTTCATCGCGCACGACCTCGCCGTCGTCCGCCAGGTCAGCGACCGGGTCGCGGTGATGCGCCGCGGACAGGTCGTCGAGTCCGGACCCGTCGACGAGGTGTACGACGCCCCGCGCGAGGCGTACACCCAGCAGCTCCTGGCCGCCGTACCCGCCCTCGACCCCGGGCTGGCGGCCGAGCGGCGGGCGGCCCGGCGGAAGCTGGCCATGGCGTAACGTTTCGCATCCGAGTCATCACCGTCTGATCTCTTAGCGTGGCAGAACGCGAGCCGCACGCGAAAGTTACGACCGTTCACCCCTTTTGGTGGCGCGATGGACAACCGTCCGTCGCGCCACCGCCTTGTCCGCTTACGTTCTTCCCGCTGCGAGCCGCCGGGACCAGGGCGGCTCCCACTCACGGGAGATCGGGGGTGCACACGTGCGCATCGGACTGATTACGGAGGGTGGCTATCCGCATGTGAGCGGTGACGCCGGGCTCTGGTGCGACCGGCTCGTGCGCGGGCTCGCACAGCACGAGTTCGACATCTACGCGCTCAGTCGCAGCCGGGAGCAGGAGGACGCGGGCTGGGTCCCGCTGCCCGAGCAGGTCAGCCGGGTGCGTACGGCCCCGCTGTGGACGGCCGACGACGACGGGGGCGCCTACGGACGGCGCGCGCGCCGGCGCTTCACCGAGTGTTACGGGGAACTGGTCGGGGTGCTGTGCGCCGGATCCGACGCCGCGCCCGGCGACGCTGCCCCGCATCACTTGGCGGACCGTTTCGGCAATGCGCTGTACGCGCTCGCCGAACTCGCCCGCGACGAGGGCGGACTGGTCGGCGCACTCCGCTCCGACACCGCCGTGCGCACCCTGGAGCGCGCCTGCCGCGCCCCCGGCGCGCTGCGCACGGCGCGCGAGGCGCGCGTACCCGACCTGCTCACCATCACCGCGCACCTCGAACGCGCCCTGCGCCCCCTCTCCCTCGACTGGTACGGCGACGACGGCCTCGGCGCGGCCGACGTCTGCCACGCCACCGCCGGCGGCCCGGCCGCCCTGCCCGGACTGCTCGCCCGGCACTTCGGCGACGTACCGCTGCTGGTCACGGAGTACGGCGTGCAACTGCGCTCGCACTACCTGGCGCTCGGCCCCGACGCCGCCGCCCCCGCCGTACGCGCCCTGCTCGCCGCCTTCCACGGCCGGCTGGCCGCCGAGGTCTACCGCAGCGCCGCGATTCTCACGCCCGGCAACGCCCACACCCGCCGCTGGCAGGAACGGTGCGGCGCCGAGCGCCCACGGATCCGTACCGTCCACCCGGGCATGGACGCCTCCCGCTTCGCGGAGGTCGGCGAGGCCCCGGACCGCGCCGACGCGGACACGCTCGTCTGGGTCGGGCGCGTGGAACCCGCCAAGGACCTGATCTCGCTGCTGCACGCCTTCGCCGAGGTCCGCAGAGAGGCGCCGAAGGCCCGCCTGCGGATCGTCGGCGCGCCCGCGGGCCCCGAGGGCCCGGTCTACCTGCGCCACTGCCGGGCCCTCGCCGCCCAGCTCTTCCCGGACGAGGCGGAGGGCGTGCACGCGGTCGGCGACAACCCGGTCTCCTTCGAGGAGATCGGCGGCCCCGAGGCCCCGACCCTGCCCGACGCGTACGCCGCCGGCGCCGTCGTCGTCCTCTCCAGTGTCGTCGAGGGCTTTCCGATCAGTCTGGTCGAGGCCATGTTCTGCGGCCGCGCCACGGTGTCCACGGATGTCGGCGCGGTGGTGGAGGTGATCGGCGGCACGGGCCTGGTCGTGCCCCCGCGCAATCCACGGGCGCTCGCCGAGGCGTGCGTGGCGCTGTTGCACGACCCCGAGCGCCGTGCGCGCCTGGGCGCCGCCGCGCGCGCCCGCGCGCTCGAACTGTTCACCGCCGAGCAGAACATCGCGGCCTTTCGCAGCATTTACCTGGAGATCGTCTCGCGCTGCCCGGTGCGCCGCGTCGTCCTCGACGAGGCGGGGGAGCCCCTGCCCTTCGCCGCCCCGGCCGAGGCCCACGTCCCCGTCCACTGGACCGGCCCCACGGCTCGCGTACTGACCCAGGACGTTCCGGGCTGGGCGGCAGGCGGCCCGGTCCGCGCGACACCGCTGGCGGCCCCTGAGGGGGCGCGATGAGCGGCTTCGGCGGGGTGGACGGCCTCCACGACGACAGGGACGCCATGAACGAGCCCGGCGGCTCGGACCGACCCGCGACGCCGAGCGGCGCCGACGCATGGGACGGACGGTCGGGGGAGTGGCTGACCGGGTCTGGATCGCACGACGGGCGGGTGCTCCGGCCCGGGGCAAGCGGGGAAGGGCCGACGCGTATGGGACCCGAGGCCCCGGCCGGTGCGGAGGGGGCTGTGGGTTGGGACGCTCCCGCGGGGTCCGGTGCTGAGAGGTTCGTGCGTTGGGACGCCTCCGCCGGTGTTCGTGCCGAGGAGGCTGCGCGCTGGGACGCTCCCGCCGGGGCCGGTGCGCAGCGCGGTGTGTCCGCGGCGGCCTCCGTCGCACCGGGCGCCAAGGAGCCCTCGCCGGCGAGGGCTTCGGCCCGTGCGGCTCGGCCGTCCGTGCCCTCGGTACCGGTGCGGGCCGGAGCCGGGGCCGAGCCCGGCAGGAGCCGTAGAACCACCTCTCGACGCGGGGTCGCCGATCCCGTGAAAGCCCTATTGCACCGTCACCGGGAGCTGTGCCAGCGGGCCGTGGATCCCCTGGAGATCGCCGCCGGACTGGAGGCGCACGGGGTCACCGACCGGACCGCCGCCCAGTTCCGCCACCGCGACGTCTTCTCGCTCGCCGAGGAGCTGTACGCGCGCGTGCCGCGCGACGGCGCACCACGTCCGCAGCCCGACCCCGTGCGCGCACCCCGCGTCCGTGCCGTCTGGGTGCTGCTGACCCTCCTGCCAGGAGCGCTCGGCGCGGCCGCCGTGACCGGGCTGTGCCTCACCCATGGCCAGGCCCGCCTCCTGGTGGCCCTCGGCGGACTCCTCGCCGTCGCCCTCGCCCTCCGCGCGGCCCTGCGCCGCGGTCCCCTCGCTACCCGGCCAGGCACACCCCCGTGGCACAAGGCTTCCGGAACGCGCGCGTGGACCCTCTGGCTGCTCACGTACGCCCTCCTGGGCGACGGTCTCCTGAGCGCCGTGGTGGCAGGCGGCCCCGACGCGCCGCCCACCGGCGCCCCGGACGGCCCCTGGCCGGTCTCCACCGCGCCCGCCCTGGCGCTCACCCTGGCCTGCGCCCCGGCCGCCTGGTGCGCCCACCTCCTCACCGCCGGTGCCCGCCGCAGACTCGCCGGCAGCCGCGGCCTCGAGGACTTCACGGCCGCCGCCCGGCCGCTGCTGCTCGGCACGTTCGTCCTGTTCCTCGCCGCCCTCACCGCTCTGCTCGCCGTATGCGGCGCCGTCCTGCACGAGAGCGCGGCCTACCCGCAGGCCCTCACGCTGGGCGCCCTCCTCCTGCTCGCGCGCCTCCTGGCCGTGCACCACCACCGGCACGCCCCCGCCCTCACCCTCGGCGCGGCGGTGGCCGTCGAGGTGGCGGTCCCCGCCCTGCTCCTGGCCGGCCGACTGCCCGGCTGCGCCTTCCTGGCGACCTCCGTCGAGACCCTGGTCGACGCCTGGGGCCCGGCCGCCGTCCCGGCGCTCGCCTGCGGCACCGCTGCCCTGACCCTGCTGGTCCACGCCCTGCGCACCCTCACCCGAGCCTCGGCCCACGCGGGGACGGGAGCACCCGAGTGAACCCTCCGAGACCGGCCCGCACCGAACCCGCCACCAGCCGCCCCGAGCGCGTGGCAGCACCCGACCGCGGCCGCAGGCGCCCGGCCCACTGTCGGAGGCAGCCGCACCACCCCTTCGAAGGAGAAGACGAGATGACCACCTCCCGACACGGAGCGCACGGAGCGCCCGGAGCGTCCGGAGCCTTGGGAGCAGCCGGAGTGCACACCCCGGGAGTCGCACGATGAGGGTCCTGCTGATCGGAGCCAACGGATACATCGGCCGCTTCGTCGCCGACCGCCTGCTCGCCGACCCGGCCGTCCAGCTCACCGCGCTCGGCCGCGGCGACGATGCCGACGTCCGCTTCGACCTCGCCACCGGCAGCCCCGGGGCGCTCACCCGCTTCCTGGACGCGGTCCACCCCGGAGTCGTCGTCAACTGCGCCGGCGCCACCCGCGGCGGCGCCCGCGAACTCACCCGGCACAACACCGTCGCCGTTGCCACCGTCTGCGAGGCCCTGCGCCGCAGCGGCTGCGGCGCCCGCCTGGTGCAGATCGGCTGCGGCTCCGAGTACGGACCCAGCCAGACCGGTTCCTCCACGGCCGAGGACGCCGTGCCCCGCCCCGGGGGCCCGTACGGCGTCAGCAAACTCGCCGCCACCGAACTGGTCCTCGGCTCCGGCCTCGACGCCGTCATCCTCCGCGTCTTCTCACCCGCCGGCCCCGGCACCCCGGCCGGCTCCCCGCTCGGCCGGCTCGCCGAAGCCATGCGGCGCGCCATGCAGTCCGGCGACGGGGAACTCAAGCTCGGCGGTCTCGGCGTCCAACGCGACTTCATCGACGTCCGCGACGTCGCCCGCGCCGTGCACGCCGCCTCGCTCTCCGCGGCGCAGGGCGTCATCAACATCGGCTCCGGCCGCGCCGTCCGCCTCCGCGACGCCGCCGCCGTCCTCGCCCGGGTCGCCGGATACGGCGGCGCCCTCCATGAACTCGACGCCCCTCCCGGGCCGCTGCGCAGCGCCATCGGCCACCCCCGCGCCGACTCCGACCATGCGGCCCCGGTCGCGTACCCGTACCCGGACGGCTGCGGCAGTTGGCAGCAGGCCGATGTGCGCACCGCCCGGGACCGGCTCGGCTGGCGGCCCCGGATCAACCTCGAAGAATCCCTGGCCGACATCTGGATGGAGGCGGCATGCCGCATCTGACCAGCACCACAGCGGGCACCACCGGCACCGGCATCCGTACCGCGCTCGGCATCCCCGGCTATGCCCACCCGCTCGTCGCCCCGGCCCAGTGGGCCGAACTCGCTCGCCCCGCAACCCCCCTGGACTGGGTGGTGCTCAACGTCGCCGCCGGGCCCGGCACCCGCCCCGACCCGCACTGCCTGGAAGCCGCGGGCCGGCTGCACAACGCGGGCGTTCGCGTCCTCGGCCACCTGGACCTCACCCATGGCACCCGCCCCTTCGCCGATCTGCTCGGCGACGCGCACCGCCACCTCGACTGGTACCGCGTCGACGGCTTCCTGCTGGACCGCTGCCCCGCCGGGCGCGCCGCGCTCCCCGAGGTCCGCCGCGCGCTCGCCGCGCTCCGGGCGATCAGTGACACCGCCCACATCGTCCTCGGCCACGGCAGCCATCCGCACCCTGGGTACGCGGAGAGCGCCGACCAGTTGGTGACCTTCTCCGGCCCCTGGTCCGAGTACCGCTTCTCGCAGGTCGCCGAGTGGACCGCCGACTATCCGCCGGACCGCTTCTGCCACTTCGTGCACGGCGTGCCCCTGGGGCACCTGGAGGAGGCGCTGCGCATCGCGCGCTGGCAGGGCGCGGCGACGATCTACCTCACCGACCACACCGACCGGGGTGGCCGCGCCGACCCGTGGGAGACCATGCCCGGCTACTGGGACGAAATCGTCTCGCGTGTCGGAACAGGTGTCTCGGAATGAAGAAGGCCGTGGCAGTGTTACGGGGAGAACAACCGTAGTGATTGACCGACCAACGGAGTCCCCGTGTCGCTGCCACCCCTGGTCGAGCCAGCCTCTGAGCTCACCGTAGACGAGGTCCGCAGGTACTCCCGCCACCTGATCATCCCCGATGTCGGGATGGACGGGCAGAAGCGGCTGAAGAACGCCAAGGTGCTCTGTGTGGGCGCCGGCGGCCTGGGCTCGCCCGCGCTGATGTACCTGGCCGCGGCGGGCGTCGGCACGCTCGGCATCGTGGAGTTCGACGAGGTCGACGAGTCGAACCTGCAGCGCCAGATCATCCACAGCCAGGCCGACATCGGCCGCTCCAAGGCCGAGTCCGCGCGCGACTCCGTCCTCGGCATCAACCCGTACGTGAACGTGATCCTTCACGAGGAGCGGCTCGAAGCCGACAACGTGATGGACATCTTCAGCCAGTACGACCTGATCGTCGACGGCACGGACAACTTCGCGACCCGCTACCTGGTCAACGACGCTTGTGTACTGCTGAACAAGCCGTACGTGTGGGGCTCGATCTACCGCTTCGACGGGCAGGCCTCGGTCTTCTGGTCCGAGTACGGCCCCTGCTACCGCTGCCTCTACCCGGAGCCCCCGCCGCCGGGCATGGTCCCCTCCTGCGCCGAGGGCGGCGTGCTGGGCGTGCTGTGCGCGTCCATCGGCTCCATCCAGGTCACCGAGGCGATCAAGGTCCTCACCGGCACCGGTGAGCCCCTGGTCGGCCGCCTGATGATCTACGACGCCCTGGAGATGCAGTACCGCCAGGTCAAGGTCCGCAAGGACCCCGACTGCGCGGTGTGCGGCGAGAATCCGACCGTCACCGAGCTCATCGACTACGAGGCCTTCTGCGGTGTCGTCTCCGAGGAGGCACAGGAGGCGGCCGCCGGCTCGACGATCACTCCGAAGCAGCTCAAGGAGTGGATCGACGACGGCGAGAACATCGAGATCATCGACGTCCGCGAGATCAACGAGTACGAGATCGTCTCGATCCCCGGCGCCAAGCTGATCCCGAAGAACGAGTTCCTCATGGGCACCGCCCTCGAGAGCCTTCCGCAGGACAAGAAGATCGTCCTGCACTGCAAGACGGGTGTCCGCAGTGCGGAGGTCCTCGCCGTCCTGAAGTCCGCGGGCTTCTCGGACGCCGTCCACGTCGGCGGCGGCGTCATCGGCTGGGTCAACCAGATCGAGCCGGACAAGCCGGTCTACTAGGCGTACGCCTTCCACGGTCCCGGAGGGGCTCGGCACCACGCGTGCCGGGCCCCTTTGCGTTGCCTGCTCTACGAGCAGACCTTGCCGTCCTTCGGCACGGTCCCCTGCAGCAGGTAGGCGTTCACCGTCGAGTCGACGCAGGCGCTCCCGTTGCCGTACGCCCCGTGGCCCTCGCCCTTCCAGGTCAGTTCGATGCCGACGCCCTTGCCCAGTTCGTCGGCCATCCTGCGGGCACCCTCGTACGGCGTCGCCGGGTCCCCGGTGTTGCCGACGAGCAGGATCGGTGCCGCACCAGGTGCGCTGACCTCGGGGGTGTCGTACTGGCCCGGCACCGGCCAGTCGTGGCACCAGCCGGCCATGTCCCAGCCCAGAAAGTCGCCGAAGACCGGGGAGATCTGCTCGAAGCCGGGCAGCCGCTTCTTCGTCTGCGCGAGCGTGGGCCGCTGCCTGTCGTCCAGGCACGATATGACCCGTTGGGCGTGGCTCGTCGTGCCGTAGTGCCCCGAGGCGTTGCGCTCGTTGTAGTCGTCCGCGAGCGCCAGCAGCTCCGAACCGTCGTCCTTCTCCGCCGAGTTGAGCGCACTCGTCAGCCGTGGCCATCCGGCCTCGCTGTAGAGCGGCAGCACGATGCCGGTGACCGCCAGTGTCTGGGTCAGCTTCCGCCCGGACGACGTGGGCAGCGGCTTCGCGTCGATCCGCCGGAGCAGGTCCACGATCTTCTGCGAACCCTGCTTCGGTTCCTGGCCGGTGGATTTCAGGTAGTCGTCCAGGGCTCGCTGGAAACCGCGGGCCTGGTTCTCGGCGTGGCCCACCGTGTCCGCGGTCGGGTCGACCACCGCGTCGAGGATCAGCCGGCCGACCCGCTTCGGGAACAGGTGGGCGTACACGCCGCCCAGTTCGGTGCCGTAGGAGATGCCGAAGTAGTGCATCGTCCGGTCGCCGAGCACCTGGCGGATCAGGTCCATGTCGCGTGCGGTGTCGGTCGTGGAGACGTGCGCCAGCAGCCGGCCGGCGGCCTTCTGGCATCCCTTGCCGAAGTCGGTGGCGTCCCGCAGATACGCCTTCTCCTCGGCCGGGGTGTCCGGAGTCGCGTCCACGTCCTCGGCGACCTCGATGTCCCGGTCTCCGCGGCAGCGGACGCCCTCGCTGGCGCCGACCCCGCGCGGGTCCCAGCTCACCAGGTCGTAGCGTTCGCGCAGCTTGGAGACGGTGGCCCCGTAGTACGGCATCATCGACACGCCCGAGCCGCCGGGACCGCCGAAGTTGAACAGCAGCGAGCCGATCCGGCCGCTTCCCGTCGCCCGTGCACGGATGAGGGCGAGGTCGATCGTCGGACCGCCCGGCTTCGACCAGTCCAGCGGCACCTTGAGCGTGGCGCACCGCCAGTCGTCGCTCGGCATCGCGGAGTCCCCGGTGGCCTTGCAGTGCTGCCAGTCGAGCTGCTGCGAGGTGAGCGAGGAGGGGAGGTCCGCCGCGGAGGGTGACGCCGATGCGGGAGCCGGACCGGTCTTCTCGGACGGGCCTGTCCCCTTGCCCTCGTCCTGGCCCCCGCCCGACGAGCCGCCGCCGCATCCGGCCACCAGCAGCGCTGCGGCCACGCCGGCGGTCCACCGCAGGAATCGCACCATGAGCACCCCCCTAGCAGGCCCTCCGCATCGTGCCGCGGAAGGCGTTCAGGTCATGGTAGGCGGAGCGGGCTCAGTCCGTGACAGCCTGTGGATAACGTTCTGACCTGCAATTTTCCAAGGATTCCCGGAGCTCCTGCCAAGGATTCCCGGAGTCTAGGAGCAGACTGTGCCGGCCTTCGGCACCGTCCCGTCGAGCAGGTAGCCGTTCACCGCGCTCTGCACGCACTTGTTCTTGCTGTCGTACGCCCCGTGCCCCTGGCCCTTGTACGTCAGCTCCACGGCGACGCCCTTGCCGAGGGCGTCCACCATCTTCTTCGCGCCCTCGTACGGGGTCGCGGGGTCACCGGTGTTGCCGACGACGAGGATGGGCGCCGATCCGGGCGCGCTGACATCGGGATGGTCGGCGGCACCGGGCACCGCCCAGTCGGTGCAGCTGGCCATGCCCCAGGCCAGGTAGTCCCCGAACACCGGGGAGGCGGCGCGGAAGTCGGGCAGCTTCTGCTGCACGTAGTCCGCGGTGTACCGGGGTTTCTCGTCGGAGCAGTTGATGGCGATGTTGGCCGAGGTGATGTTGCTGTACTCGCCGTTCTCGCTGCGCCCGTTCATCGAGTCGGACAGCAGCATGAGGATCCTGCCGTCCCCTTCGTACGCCTGCTGGAGCCCCTCGGTGAGGTACTCCCAGAAGTCCTTGGAGTACAGGGACTGCGCGATGCCGTTGGTCGCAGCGGTCTGCGTCAGCTGCCGCGGGAGGATGCCGGGGATCGGCTTCTTCTCCAGGTCGCTCAGAAGTTTGGCGATGCGGTCCTTGACGTCCTGCGCGGTGTCGCCGATCGGACAGTCCTCCGTCTTCGAGGTGCAGTCCTCGGCGAAGTTGTCGAGCGCGAGCTGGAAGCCCCTGGCCTGTCCGAGCGCGCTCTGTTCGGGGGTCTGGGTGGGGTCGACGACCGCGTCGAAGACGGCCCGGCCGACGTTCTTGGGGAACAGGTGGGCGTAGACGCCGCCGAGTTCGGTGCCGTAGGAGATGCCGAAGTAGTGCAGCTTGTCGTCGCCGAGGACCTGGCGCATCAGGTCCATGTCGCGGGCCGCGTCCGTGGTGCGCACATGCGGCAGGATCTTCGCGGAGTTTTTCTCGCAGGCATTGTTGAACTGTTTGGTGCGGTCGAGCAGTTGGGTCTCCTCCGTGCTGTTGTCGGGTGTCGCGTCCTGCTGGAAGTAATCGTCGAGCTGGGCGTTGCTCTCGCACTTCACGGGCGCGCTGCGGCCGACCCCGCGCGGGTCGAAGCTCACCAGGTCGTAGCGGGTGTTCAGGGCGGCGTAGTCCGCGCCGAACGCGGGCAGGGTGGTGACCCCGCTGCCGCCGGGGCCGCCGAAGTTGAAGATGAGGGAGCCGATCCGTTTGCCCGGGTCGCCGCTGGCCTTGGCACGGATCAACGCGATGTCGATGGTGTCGCCCTTGGGATCGCTCCAGTCCAGGGGCGCCTTCATGGTGGCGCACTGCCACTTGGAGCCGTTCGGCAGCGGGGACGGGGAGGTGCCGCCGCCCTCCGCCTCGGATGGGGCCGGGCAGTCCGTCCAGTCCAGCTTCTGCGCCGTCAGGTCCCCGCCCTTGGCGCTCTCGCTGCATCCGGCCAGCAGGGCGGCCAGCAGCACGGCGCTGGTGGTCAGGGCGGCGGCACGCAGCCGGGAAGGGTTGGCCATGTTTCCATCCTGGGGGCGTGCGCGCCGGGGCGCGCGGGGCGCGGGCCGTACGAGGTACGCCCCCAGGACCTGCTGTGCAGGCCCGCTCCGGGCGGCGCCCCTACAGAGCGCCCTTGCGTGTGAGCTGGTTGAAGGCGAGCCAGCCCGGCAGCACCGGCAGCCACAGCGTCAGCAGCCGGAACAGCAGGACGGCCGGCGCGGCGACCTCCTTGGGGAGGCCGACGGCGATCAGGCCGAGCGTCAGGCTCGCCTCGACCGCGCCCACGCCGCCCGGGGTGGGCGCCGCGGAGCCGAGCGCGTTTCCGGCGAGGAAGACCACGGCGACACTGGCGATGCTCAGCGAGGTCGAGTTGTCGCCGAACGCGCGGATGGACGCGTCCAGGCACATCACGAAGCAGAAGGTCAGCAGCAGCATGCCACCGATGCCGGTGACGAGCTTCTGCGGCCGCTGGAGCACGTCCAGCATGCGCGGCACGACACCGGCGAACAGCGACCTCACGCGCGTGACGACGAATTTCCGCAGGAACGGCACGGAGGTCACCACGAGCACCAGTACCGCCACGGTCAGCAGACCCGCGATGACCGTCCGGGACGGCGACAGCGACGGTGTCTTCTCGGTGCCGGTCAGATAGCCGAAGGACAGCAGCATCAGGATGTGGCAGCCCAGCCCGAAGAGCTGCGACGCGCCGACGCTCGCCACCGCGAGCCCCGGGCGCACGCCCTGGCGCTGAAGGAAGCGCGTGTTCAGGGCGACACCGCCGACGGCCGCCGGCGCCACGATCTTCACGAAGGACCCGGCGACCTGGGCGCCCACCGTTCTCAGGAACGGCACGCGCTCCGGAACGAACCCCAGCAACGCCATCGCGGCGGCCACGTAACTGAGCGCGGAGAACAGCACCGCGGCGAGCACCCAGCCCCACTGGGCGTTGGCGACCAGCGGACCGAACTCGATGTGGGTGAGCTGGGTCAGCAGGAAGTACGCACCGATGGCACCGGCGATGAAGCTGATGAGCGTGCGCGGCCGCACCCGCTCCAGGCGGGCAGGTTCCACGGGGGCCTGGGGCCGGATCCGCAGCACCTCGTGCCGGATCTGCGTGAGCAGGTCCTCCTCGCGGGCCTCATCGAGGGCTTCGTCCAGGGCCCGCTTCTCGGCCCGCTGCTCGGCACGCACCGTCTTCTTGTCGCGTTTTTCGAGCGCGGTCCCCGCCGTGTCGGAGGTCTCCGCCAGCCGGGCCTGCTTGGCCAGCCGGGACGCCTCCAGCACCGCCTCGCGCTCGCGCTGCGCCCGCTCCCGGGCCAGCCGGCGCAGCGTCGCGCGCGTGGAGCGGGTCAGCGCGATGGGCTGCAGCATCGGCAGGCAGTCGGCGACCGCGTCGGGGCCGAGCACACCGACGGCCGAGGCCACGGCCCGCTCGGCGCCCACCCGCAGGCCGAGCGTGGTGACCAGCTGGGCGACGTCCATGCGCAGCAGCAGCTCGCCGGCCGCGATCTCGCCGCCGCGCAGCTCGGTGAGGATCACTCTGCCGGAACGATCCACCAGAATCGCGTCACCGGCCAGCCTGCGGTGCGCGATGCGCCGGGACTGCAAGGCCTGCACCTGGTGCCAGGTGTGGCGCAGCAGCTCGTCGGTGATCTCGTCGTCCGGCAGTGAGTCCAGCGTGCGCCCGCCGGTGTGCTCGTAGACGAGCATGACCGCGTCCGGGCCGAGTTCGGAGGTGGCGATCAGCTTGGGCGCGTTGGCGCCCGCCGCGATCGCTGCGTAGGCGAGCAGCGCCTCCTGCTCCAGCGCCTGGCGCAGCGACTGGAGGCTGGATCGGGTGGCGAAGCCGCGCAGGGTCAGGTTGCGCCATGCGCGGTAGAAGAAGCCCTGGGCCTGCTGCTCCCGGTCGACGACCGTGACGTCCAGCGGCGGGCCGTCCTCCAGGGTGACGAAGTAGCGCCGTCCGCGGTCGCCGTTCTCCGTCTCCACGGCCTCCTCGCGGGCCGCGCCGACGGGGTGGAAGCCGACGTGCCTGAGGCCGGCCAGCAGGGTCTGCCCGGTGGGACGGACGTTGGGCGAGCCGACCGCGTACAGCGTGCCGTAGGCGACGGTCCAGCCGATCAGCACCGTGAGGATGATCGAGAACGGGGTCGTGTAGCCGGTGACCAGCATCGAGAACGCGTCGAGCAGCAGCACGATCCACAGCACCGCGCGCCAGCGGGGTCTGCGGGACATGCCGACGGCCGTCATATAGGCGATCACGGGCGCGAGATAGCCGTGCACCGGGTCGGTCAGTGCGTGGATGTCGCCAGGTGAGGGCTGGGTGAGCGCCTCCTGGATGGAGTCCGGGGCGGCTCGTGCGACCCACAGGTCGGTGGCGAGGGTCACTCCGTGCGCGAGGACGGCCGCGAGGACGCCGTCGGCGATCCGCAGTCCGTCCCGTTTGATCAGCCGCTCGATCGCGAAGGCGACCGGGACCAGCAGGATCGCGATGCTGGACGCCAGCCCCGCGATCCTGATCAGCAGGTCGGGGGCCTGCCCGGTGCCCTTGTTGATGTCCTGTTCGAGGCCGGAGGTGGTGCCGTGCGCGAACGCGGCGATCGCGAGCAGCACGACGATGGCGAGTACGCCCACCAGCAGCCGCATGAGGTCGGACGGGCGGTGCACGCGCGCGGGGAGCAGTGGTTCGTCGCCCTCGACCTCCTCCGGGTGAGGATCGTCGTCGCACCCGCCCGGGTCCTCGCCGCGGCGGGAGTTCCCGGAGATGTGCGCCCGCTCGGCGGCGTCGGTGTCCTCGCCACGCGCGCGCGTGGCGCCCTCGGGCGCACCGTCGTCCTTACGTGCCGCACCGGTGTCGTCCCCGTCCTTGCGCGCGGAACCGGTGTCGTCTCGGTCCGTCGCACCGGTGTCGTCCTGGCCGGAACGGGCGGTGTCGGGACGCGCGGAAACGTCAGGGGTGCCCTCCGCGCCTTCGGGGTGCACACCCTGCTGCTTCATGGTCTCTTCTTGGTCTCGTATCACCAGTCACCGCCCGCACGATGGTGGCATGCTCCACCGGCACACGCGGGCATCAGGGTGCGGATGGACGGGCGGACAGTCTGCCGGAAGCGCCGCCCGAGGGCGAGGGGACCGTTGCCGGACTTCCGTGCCCCGTTGTCGGTGGGGTGCGGCAGGATGGGTCGAATGAGCGAGCAGAGCCCTGCCGAGGACACCCGAGAGGGGTACGGGGACGCGCTGCCGGAGTACGCCGAGCGGGTCCTCGACGTCGCCGAGCGGATCCCGCCCGGGCGGGTCATGACGTACGGCGACGTCGCCGAGTGGCTCGAGGAGGGCGGACCACGCCAGGTCGGCCGGGTGATGGCCCTCTACGGGGGCGCCGTCGCCTGGTGGCGCGTGGTACGGGCCGACGGTGTGTTGCTGCCCGGCCACGAACTTGGTGCGCTCGACCACTACCGCGCGGAAGGCACGCCGCTGAAGGAGGCGGGCAGGAACGCCGAGGGGCATCTGCCGCGGCTCGACATGAGACGGGCGCGATGGGACGGCGGCACGGTTGCGGACGGTCACACCTGACAGCTTCCGCCATCGGATGCCCTCGAGGGGAACCTGTGGCCCGTACGAGGGACACGGGGGACGTCCGTGGCATGACGTACGTTCGTGAGGTGAGGGACCCACGTGACGCGAGGGCCACGAGAACCGCGAGGGAAGAAGCGGAAGCCCTGCTTCCGTCCGGGGCGGCGGCGTAGCGTCGGCTGGACGTGTGCCTCTCACCCCGCGGCCACCGCCTCGAACGCGTGACCGCCTGCCCACCAGTACAACCACCAGGACCGGCGAACCACGTGAGCTCCTCTTCCTCCACCAGGCGCCTGCCGCACCCCCCGGTGCGGCAGGGGAACCGTGGCGCTTACCGACTGGTCCGTACCCCGCCGGCCGAGGTGGATCCCCCTCGTCTGGACGCGGCACAGCGCGCCGTGGTTGATCACCGTGCCGGTCCACTGCTCGTTCTCGCAGGTCCCGGCACGGGCAAGACCACCACTCTGGTCGAGTCCGTGGCCGCGCGCATCGCCCGGGGCGGGGACCCCGAACGCATCCTGGTGCTGACGTTCAGCCGCAAGGCCGCCGTCGACCTGCGTGACCGCTTGGCCCTGCGCATCGGTGCGGCCCGCGCGCCCCGGGCGACCACCTTCCACTCGTACTGCTACGCCCTGGTCCGCGCCCACCAGGACAGCGGCATGTTCGTGGAGCCACTGCGCCTGCTGTCCGGCCCCGAGCAGGACGTGACCGTCCGCGAGCTGCTCGCCGGGCAGCCCGAGCTGGAGCGGCTCGGCCTCCACCCTGTGCGCTGGCCCGACGAGCTGCGCGCCTGCCTGACCACGCGCGGCTTCGCCGACGAGGTCCGCGCCGTCCTCGCCCGCAGCCGCGAGCTGGGCCTCGGCCCCGGCGCCCTGGACGCCTTCGCACGCCGCATCGGCCGCCCCGACTGGCGCGCGGCCGCCGCCTTCCTCGCCGAGTACCTCGACGTCCTCGACCTTCAGGGCGTCATCGACTACGCCGAACTGGTCCACCGCGCGGTGCTGCTCGCCCACCGCCCCGAGGTCGCAGCACAGCTCGCCGCGCGGTACGACGCCGTGTACGTCGACGAGTACCAGGACACCGACCCCGCCCAGGTACGGCTCCTGCACGCCCTGGCCGGCGGCGGGCGCACCCTGGTCGCCCTCGGCGACCCCGACCAGTCGATCTACACGTTCCGGGGCGCCGATGTGAACGGCATCCTGGACTTCCCGGCAGCCTTCCCGCGCGCGGACGGCCGCCCGGCCCCCGTCGAAGTGCTGCGCACCTCCCGCCGCTCCGGAGCCGCTCTGCTGGCCGCGACCCGCCTGATCACCCAGCGGATGCCGCTGCCCCGGCTGCCCGCCGAGAGGGTGCGTGCCCACCGAGAGCCGACAGCCGTCCGCGACGGCGGTCGCGTCGAGGTCTACACCTACCCGACACCCGGTACGGAACTGGACAACATCGCCGACATCCTGCGTCGCGCGCACCTGGAGGACGGCGTCCCCTGGAGCGACATGGCCGTCCTCGTGCGTGCCGGCTCCCGCACCATCCCGACGCTCCGCCGCGCCCTCACCGCCGCCGGCGTCCCCCTGGACATCGACGGCGACGACCTGCCCCTGCGCCACGAGCCCGCGGTGGCGCCCCTGCTGACGGCACTCAGAGCGGTGGCCACGGCGGAGGCAGGTCGACGTCCGGGCGCGGAAGCCACCGGCGAAGCAGAGGAGCCGTCGGACGCCGAGACGGGCGTCCAGGCGCTTGCCGACGCCGACGATCCGGCTTCTGCTGATGCCGGTACCCAGGGGCTCGTCGAGTCCGGCGCGGAGGGGTCTGCCGACATCGGCACCCAGGCGTCTGCCGACACGGGCGCCCAGGCGTCCGCCGAGTCCGGCAAACAGGCGCCCGCGGCCGACCCTCAGGCGTCCGCGGCCGATCAGGACGCCGATTCGCACTGGCTCGACGCCGAGACCGCCCTCAGCCTGCTCGCCTCGCCCCTGGCCGGCATGGACACCGCCGACCTGCGCCGCCTCGGGCGTGCCCTGCGTGAGGAGGAGCGGACCGCCGGGGACCCGCTGCCGCCGCCGTCCGACGAACTGCTCGCGCGGGCGCTCGCCGAACCCGAGCGCCTGGTGGCGCACGACCCGGCGTACGCGCGCGGCGCGCAGCGCCTCGGCGCACTGCTGCGCAGGGCCCGCGAGCGTCTCGCGGGCGGTGGCACGGCCGAGGAGGCGCTGTGGGACCTCTGGGAGGGCACGCCCTGGCCAACGCGCTTGGAGCGCGCGGCCCGCCGCGGTGGCGCGGCCGGCCGCAACGCGGACCGCGACCTCGACGCCGTCTGCGCCCTGTTCGCCACCGCCGCGCGCGCGGAGGAGCGCACCGGAGGCCGCGGCGCGCTGAACTTCCTGGAGGAGATCGACGCCGAGGACATCGCCGCCGACACTCTCACCCGGCGAGCCGTACGTCCCGAAGCCGTTCGTCTGATGACCGCCCACCGGGCCAAGGGCCTGGAGTGGCGGCTGGTCGTCGTCGCCGGCGTGCAGGAGGGCCTGTGGCCCGATCTGCGCCGCCGCGGCTCCCTCCTGGAGGCCGACCGCATCGGCCGCGACGGACTCGCCGAACCGCTCACCCCGGGCGCGCTGCTCGCCGAGGAACGCCGCCTGTTCTACGTCGCCGCCACGCGCGCGCGTGACCGTCTCGTCGTCACCGCCGTGAAGGCACCGGCGGACGACGGCGACCAGCCCTCGCGTTTCCTGACCGAACTCGGCGTCGAACCCCGGGACGTCACCGGCCGCCCGCGCCGCCCGCTGGCGGTGGCCGCGCTGGTCGCCGAGCTGCGCGCCACCACCGTCGACCCGCGCGCCTCCGCCACCCTGCGGGAGGCCGCCGCCCGCCGCCTGGCCAGGCTCGCCGCGCTCGCCGACGAGGACGGCCGCCCCCTGGTGCCGTCCGCGCACCCCTACCGCTGGTGGGGCATGTTCGAGCCGACCGAGAGCAAGGTGCCGCTGCGCCACCGCGACCAGCCCGTCGTGCTCTCCGGCAGCGCACTCGACCAGCTCGCCAACACATGCGCCCTGCAGTGGTTCCTGGGCCGCGAGGTGAAGGCCGACGCACCCGCCACCACCGCCCAGGGCTTCGGCAACGTCGTCCACGTCCTCGCCGACGAGGTCGCCTCCGGCCGCACCCCCGCAGACCTGGACGCGCTGATGGAACGCCTGGAGTCGGTGTGGAACGCGCTCGCCTTCGACGCGCCCTGGAAGTCGGCGCAGGAGCAGGACAACGCGCGCGCGGCGCTCGAACGCTTCCTGAACTGGCACGTACTGGACCACACCGGCCGCACCCCGGTGGCGAGCGAGCAGGACTTCGACGTCACCCTCGAAGCAGGCGACTACCAGGTCCGCATCCGCGGCCAGATGGATCGCGTAGAGGCGGACGGCGAGGGCCGCGCCTACGTCGTGGACTTCAAGACCGGCAAGCAGGCGCCCAGCGCCGCCGAGGTGGCCCGCCATCCGCAGCTCGCCGTCTACCAGCTCGCTGTCCGCGAAGGTGCCGTCGACACCGCCTTCGACGGTGCACGCCCCGAGCCCGGCGGTGCCGAACTGGTGCACCTCAGGCAGGGCGCGGCCAAGCGGGACGGCGGCGACAGCCTGCCCAAGGTGCAGACGCAGGAGCCGCTGGCGGGGGAGTGGGTCGGTGAACTGCTGGCCACCGCCGCCGGAAAGGTTCTCGACGAGCGGTTCACACCGACCGCCGGCCAGCACTGCACGCACTGCGCGTTCCGCGCCTCCTGCAGCGCCCGGCCCGAAGGGCGGCAGGTGGTCGAGTGACCTGCGGCAGGTGCGGGGGTGACCTGCGGCGGGTGCGGGGGACGTACGGCGAGTGCGAGGGTGACGTACGGCACCATGGGCGCTGACCTGCGCATATTCCTCCCCGGGTGGCCGTTCCGTCCTCGGTTGTCAGTACCCGCCGCTAGCCTCTGACGACATGCCCGCCCGTATCACCGACCCCGAACAGCTCAAAGAGCTTCTCGGTATCCCGTTCACGCCGGAGCAGACGGCCTGCATCGTCGCGCCGCCCGCACCGCAGGTGATCGTGGCCGGAGCCGGGTCGGGCAAGACCACCGTGATGGCGGCCCGCGTGGTCTGGCTGGTCGGCACCGGCCAGGTCGCCCCCGAACAGGTCCTCGGCCTGACCTTCACCAACAAGGCCGCGGGAGAACTCGCCGACCGCGTCCGCAAGGCACTGATCAAGGCCGGCGTCACCGACCCCGATGTCATCGACCCGGACAGTCCGCCCGGCGAGCCGGTCATCTCGACGTACCACGCCTTCGCCGGCCGTCTGCTGACCGACCACGGCCTGCGTATCGGGCTCGAGCCCACCTCCCGGCTGCTCGCCGACGCCACCCGCTACCAGCTCGCCGCGCGTGTACTGCGCGAGGCTCCCGGGCCCTACCCGGCGCTGACCCGCTCCTTCGCCGACCTCGTCAGCGACCTGCTCGTCCTCGACTCCGAACTAGCCGAACACCTCGTGGACCCCGCGGACCTGCGTGCCTGGGACGCGGAACTGCTGCACACCCTGAACAGCGCCAAGCTCACCAACGCCGACCTGCGCAAGGTCCCCGAGACCGCCGCCGCCCGCCGCGAACTCACCGACCTGGTCGTGCGCTACCGGGCCGCCAAACGCGAACGCGACCTCCTCGACTTCGGCGACCAGATCGCCCTGTCCGCCCGTCTCGCCGGCATCCCCGAAGTGGGCCGTCTCCTGCGCGAGGAGTTCCGGGTGGTGCTCCTGGACGAGTACCAGGACACCTCTGTGGCCCAGCGCGTCCTGCTGTCCGGGCTGTTCGGCGGCGGCACGGGCCACCCGGTGACCGCCGTCGGCGACCCCTGCCAGGCCATCTACGGCTGGCGCGGCGCCTCCGTCGCCAACCTGGACGACTTCCCCGAGCACTTCGCGCACGCCGACGGCCGCCCCGCCACCCGCCAGGCGCTCAGCGAGAACCGCCGCAGCGGCGGCCGCCTCCTCGACCTCGCCAACGGCCTCGCCGAGCCGCTGCGCGCCATGCACGCGGGCGTGGAAGCCCTGCGCCCGGCCCCCGGGGCCGAACGCGACGGCACGGTCCACTGCGCCCTGCTGAGCACCCACGCCGACGAGATCGACTGGATCGCCGACTCCCTCGCCCACCTCGTGCGCACCGGCAAGGCGCCCGGCGAGATCGCCGTACTGTGCCGCACGGCGACCGACTTCGCGGAGATCCAGGGCGCCCTCGTCGCCCGCGACATCCCAGTGGAGGTCGTCGGCCTCTCCGGGTTGCTGCACCTGCCCGAGATCGCCGACCTCGTCGCCGTCTGCGAAGTCCTCCAGGACCCCGGAGCCAACGCCTCCCTGGTCCGCCTGCTGACCGGCCCGCGCTGGCGCATCGGCCCCCGCGACCTCGCCCTCCTCGGCCGCCGCGCCCGCCTGCTGGTCGCCCACGCGCGCGTGGGCGACACCGACGACCCCGACCACAGGCTCGCCGCGGCCGTCGAAGGCGTCGACCCGTCCGAGGTGATATCGCTCGCCGACGCCCTGGACACCTTCCTGGAGTCGCCGCTGAACGAGGGCGAGGGGGACGACGACGGGCTGCCGTTCTCCCCGGACGCCCGCGTGCGCTTCGCCCGCCTCGCTGCCGAACTGCGCGACCTGCGCCGCTCCCTGTCCGACCCGCTGATGGACGTCCTGCACCGCGTCCTCGCGGTCACCGGCCTGGAGGTGGAGCTGTCGGCGTCCCCACACGCGCTCGCCGCGCGCCGCCGCGAGACGCTGTCCAACTTCCTGGACGTCGCCGCCTCCTTCGCGGCCGGCGACGGCGAAGCCACCCTGCTGGCCTTCCTCGGCTTCCTGCGCACCGCCGCCCAGTACGAGAAAGGCCTCGACAACGCCCTGCCCGGCGGCGAGAACACCGTGAAGGTGCTCACCGCGCACAAGTCCAAGGGTCTGGAGTGGGACGTCGTCGCCGTACCGGGACTCGTCAACGGAACCTTCCCGAGCGCCCAGGGCCGCGAGAAGTGGACCGCACAGGCCAAGGTGCTGCCGCACGCCCTGCGTGGCGACACCGACACCCTGCCCGACGCCGACTCCTGGGACTCCCGGGGCATGAAGGCCTTCCACGAGGCCATGAAGGAGCACCAGCACACCGAGGAACTCCGCCTCGGCTACGTCACCTTCACCCGCCCCCGCTCCCTCCTCCTCGGCTCCGGCCACTGGTGGGGGCCCAGCCAGAAGAAGCCACGCGGACCCTCCGCCTTCCTCCAGGCCCTGCACGACCACTGCGCCGCCGGGTACGGCGAGATCGAGGCGTGGGCCGACGAACCCGCCGAGGACGAGGAGAACCCGGCCCTGCACACGGCCACCGCCGACCAGGTGTGGCCCCTGCCCCTGGACGACGCGGCCCTGGCCCGCCGCCGCGCGGCCGCCGACACCGTCCTCACCCACCTGGACGCGCTGGCCGCCCCCCTGGACGGCCGCCCGCCGGCCACCCACGACCCCGCCGCCTTCGACGACCCTGACTGGCCCGCACCGCCGGACGACGAGGATGCCGTCCGGCCCGCCCCGACCGATGGAGAGGACCCCGACTGGTCCGCCCCGCCCGACGACGAGGACCCGTACGGCGAAGGCGTCCCGTACGACCAGGACCCCTTCGGCGAGGAGCCTACGTACGAAGAGGCCCGGTACGACCGGACCCCGCATGCCGAAACCCCGTACGACGAGGCTTTCCCCGCCCCGGAGGGTTCCGGCGACTGGGACTCCTGGACCGCCGAGCGGCCGAGCGTCCCCCACCAGGCGCCCGCCCACGCCCGGCATCCCCACGGCAGCGAACCCGTCCAGCCCGCCGAGCCGGGGCACCCCGAGCCCCTCACGCCCGAGGAGACGCGCACCATCGCCTCCTGGGACCGCGACCTCGACGCGCTCACCGGCGAGCTGCTGCGCGCCCGGCAGAGCGTCACAGACGTCCCCCTGCCGGCCACCCTGACCGCAACCCAGCTGCTGCGTCTCGCCGAGGACCCCGACGGGCTCGCACAGGAACTCGCACGCCCCATGCCGCGCCCCCCGCAACCCGCCGCGCGCCGGGGCACCCGATTCCACGCCTGGGTGGAGGCACGCTTCGAGGATCTGACGCTGCCCATGCTCGAGCCGGACGAGCTGCCCGGCAGCGAGGCCGAGATCGCCGACGAACGCGATCTGGACGACCTCAAGGAGGCCTTCGAACGCACCGAGTACGCCCACCGCACTCCGTACCGGACCGAGGCCCCCTTCCAGCTCACCCTCGCCGGCCGGGTCGTCCGCGGCCGCATCGACGCCGTCTACCGGAACGGCGACGGCGACACCGCGACCTACGAGATCGTCGACTGGAAGACCAGCCGCACCCGCACCGCCGACCCGCTCCAGCTCGCCGTCTACCGGCTGGCCTGGGCCGAGCAGCAGGGCGTACCACCCGACTCGGTCACGGTCGCCTTCCTGTACGTGCGCAGCGGCGAGGTCGTACGCCCTCAGGGACTGCCGGACCGGGCCGCCCTGGAACGGCTGCTCACGGATGATCTCCCGGGCGCCACGGGAGGCGTCGTCGAGGGATCCCAAGTGTGACGAACCGCCCGCCGAGGATGTCCGTGCGGGCCGATAGGCTCGTGAGCATGAGCCAGACCCCGGACAGCGCCGTCCGCACGTACATCGAGCAGCACCGCGCCGCCTTCCTCGACGACCTCGCCGCATGGCTGCGCATCCCGTCCGTGTCGGCCCAGCCCGACCACGCGCCGGACGTACGGGACAGCGCCGACTGGCTCGCGGCCAAGCTCAAGGAGACCGGCTTCCCGACCGCCGAGGTCTGGCCGACCCCGGGCGCCCCTGCCGTCTTCGCCGAATGGCCCTCCGGCGACCCCGAGGCGCCCACCGTCCTCGTCTACGGCCACCACGACGTCCAGCCCGCCGCCCGCGAGGACGGCTGGGACAGCGAGCCCTTCGAGCCCGTCGTCCGGAACAACCGGCTCTACGCGCGCGGGGCGGCCGACGACAAGGGCCAGGTGTTCTTCCACACACTCGGCGTCCGCGCCCACCTCGCCGCCACCGGCCGCACCGCCCCCGCGGTCAACCTGAAGCTGCTGATCGAGGGCGAGGAGGAGTCCGGCTCCCCGCACTTCCGGGCCCTTGTCGAGGAGCACACCGACCGGCTCGCCGCCGACGCCGTGATCGTCTCCGACACCGGCATGTGGTCCGAGGACACCCCGACCGTCTGCACCGGCATGCGCGGCCTCGCCGAGTGCGAGATCCGGCTGCACGGCCCCGACCAGGACATCCACTCCGGTTCCTTCGGCGGCGCCGTCCCCAACCCGGCCAGTGCCGCCGCCCGCCTCGTGGCCGCCCTGCACGACGAACACGCGCGCGTGGCCGTCCCCGGCTTCTACGACGGCATCGTCCAGCTGACCGACCGCGAACGCGCGCTGTTCGCCGAGCTGCCCTTCGACGAAGAGCAGTGGCTGCGCACCGCCAAGTCGTACGCCACCCACGGCGAAGCCGGACACACCACCCTGGAGCGCATCTGGGCCCGCCCCACCGCCGAGGTCAACGGCATCGGCGGCGGCTACCAGGGCCCCGGCAGCAAGACGATCATCCCCTCCTCGGCCATGGTGAAGCTGTCCTTCCGGCTGGTCGCCGGCCAGGACCCCGACCACATCGAGAAGGCCGTACGGGCCTGGGCCGCCGACCAGGTACCCGCCGGCATCAGGCACGAGATCAGCTTCGGCGCCGCCACCCGCCCGTGCCTGACCCCGCTCGACCACCCCGCGCTGCAGTCCGTCGCCCGCGCCATGGGCCGCGCCTTCCAGAGCCCGGTCCGCTTCACCCGCGAGGGCGGCTCCGGCCCCGCCGCCGACCTCCAGGAAGTGCTCGGCGCCCCCGTCCTCTTCCTGGGCATCTCCGTCCCCTCCGACGGCTGGCACGCCCCGAACGAGAAGGTCGAACTCGACCTCCTCCTCAAGGGCGTCGAAACCAGCGCCTACCTGTGGGGCGACCTCGCCGAGAACTGGCGGCACGCCCCCTGACCCCAAGGCGCCGTACAGGACGCCACCGCGCGCGGGGCACACTGGAAGAACCGCCCCGCCCGCGCCCTGGTGCCCTCCCGCCCTACCGCCGCAGAACCGCCCGACGAAACGAACCGTTCCACTGGGGGAGTTGGAAGCACCCGTGACCACCTGGACCGACCACACCGCCGACCGACCCATCTCCCTGACCGCCTCGAGCGGCATCGACCGCGCCGCCCACCACCGGCTCGACGAAGCCTGGCTCGCGGCGGCTTGGAGCCACCCCACCACCCGCTGCTTCGTGGTCTCCGGCGGCCAGGTCCTCGTCGACGAGACGCCCGACGGCCGTACCGAACTGGTCATGACGCCTTCCTTCGAGGCACCGCTCACCGAGGCCCACCGTTACTTCCTCGGCATCGACGACGAAGGCGTCAGCTACTTCGCCCTCCAGAAGGACGCCCTGCCCGGCCGCATCGACCAGTCCGCCCGCCCGGCCGGCCTGCGCGAGGCCGGACTGCTCCTGTCCCCACGCGACGCGGGCCTCATGGTGCACGCGGTCGGCCTGGAGAACTGGCAGCGCACCCACCGCTTCTGCTCCCGCTGCGGCGAGCGCACGGTCATCGCCGCAGCCGGCCACATCCGCCGCTGCCCGGCCTGCGGCGCCGAGCACTACCCGCGCACCGACCCTGCCGTCATCATGGCCGTCACCGACGAGGACGACCGGATCCTGCTCGGCCGCCAGGTCCACTGGCCCGAGGGCCGCTTCTCCACGCTCGCCGGCTTCGTCGAGCCCGGCGAGTCCATCGAGCAGTCGGTGCGCCGCGAGGTCTTCGAGGAGGCCGGCGTCACCGTCGGCCCGGTCGAGTACGTCGCCAGCCAGCCCTGGCCCTTCCCGTCCAGCCTCATGCTGGGCTTCATGGCCCGCGCCACCTCCACCGAGATCAACGTCGACGGCGACGAGATCCACGAGGCCCGCTGGTTCTCCCGCGAGGACCTGCACGCGGCCTTCGAGTCCGGCGAGGTGCTGCCCCCGTACGGCATCTCCATCGCCGCCCGCCTGATCGAGATGTGGTACGGCAAGCCGCTGCCGACGAGGAGCTTCGTCTGAGACGCGACCGGTGACCACCGAGCCGTACTGGAACCACAACGTCCACTACCACCGGACCGTGCTCGCAGCCGTACCCGACGGCTGCCGCACGGCCCTGGACGTCGGCTGCGGCGACGGCCTGCTGGCCCACAAGCTCGCCGGCAGGGCCGAGACGGTCACGGGCGTGGACCGCTCCCCGGAGATGATCCGGCTGGCCCGCGAGCGGCAGCCCCGGAACGTCACCTTCCTGGAGGCGGACTACCTCGAGGAGACCTCACTCGCCGACGGCGCCCACGACTTCGTCAGCGCCGTCGCCGTCGTCCACCACACCCACTTCGAGGACGCGCTCGACCGTCTCACCCGACTGGTCGCACCGGGCGGCCGCCTCATGATCGTCGGCCTGGCCTACAACCACACGCTCGCGGACCGGGTGATCAGCGGCTGCGGGCTGCCCGCGAGCCGGCTGTACGCGCGGCTGCGCGGCGGCAAGCGCAGCCCGGCCGGCATGCCCATGGAAGACCCGCCCCGGCACTGGGCCGAAGTCCGCGCGGCCGCCCGCAGACACCTCCCCGGATGCCACTACCGGCGCCGCCTGCTGTGGCGCTACACGCTCGTGTGGGACAAGACACAAGAAAGCGGCTCCTGAGACACCTACAGCCTCGGGAGCCGCCCTTCCCGCAAGCCCGACCGATCCGCTATGCGGCCAGCTTCTGCTTCACCTGGGCGAGCGACGGGTTCGTCAGCGTCGAACCGTCGGCGAAGAGCACGGTCGGGACCGTCTGGTTTCCGCCATTCGCCTTCTCGACGAAAGCAGCGGACTCCGGGTCCTGCTCGATGTTGATCTCGGTGTACGCAATGCCCTCGCGGTCCATCTGACTCTTCAGCCGACGGCAGTAGCCGCACCAAGTCGTGCTGTACATCGTCACAGTGCCCTGCATGTCTCTCGCGCTCCTCAGGCAACTCGGGGAATGTCGTTCAGGGCCACAACATAAGGGACCGGCCAGGCATTCCCGCCCGGGGTATCGGGCCCAGGCCTGACGCCTGCGGCATCAGCCACCCGCTGTGACGCCCGCCGCACCGGCCCCGGCTGTGACGCCTGCCGCATTAGTACGACTGCAAGCCCCCGCCTGTGGACAACCGGCACAGCAGTCTCGGACGACCTGGCAGCATTGCCGTGTGACAGCAGCAACGCACTCCCCCCTCTTCCCGCAGGCACCGGACTCGGCCGACGCGGTGCTCGAAGGGCTCGACCCCGAGCAGCGCGAGGTGGCCACCGCCCTGCACGGTCCGGTGTGCGTCCTGGCCGGAGCGGGCACGGGCAAGACACGGGCGATCACCCACCGCATCGCCTACGGAGTGCGCGCAGGGATCCTCCAGCCGTCCAGCGTGCTCGCCGTCACCTTCACCAACCGCGCCGCAGGCGAGATGCGCGGCCGCCTCCGCCAGCTCGGCACCCAGGGCGTACAGGCCCGCACCTTCCACTCCGCCGCACTGCGCCAGCTCCAGTACTTCTGGCCGAAAGCAATCGGCGGCGCCATGCCCCGGCTCGTCGACCGCAAGATCCAGCTCGTCGCCGACGCCGCCGCCGCCTGCAACCTCCGCCTCGACCGCGGCGAGCTGCGGGACACCACCGCCGAGATCGAATGGTCCAAGGTCACCCAGACCGTCCCCGCCGACTACCCGTACGCAGCCGCGAAGGCCGGCCGCGAAACCCCGCGCGACCCCGCCGAGATCGCCCACCTCTACGCGGCCTACGAAAACATCAAGCGCGACCGCGCCGTCATCGACTTCGAGGACGTCCTGCTGCTCACCGTCGCCGTCCTCCAGGACCGGCAGGACGTCGCCGACCAGGTCCGCGCCCAATACCAGCACTTCGTCGTGGACGAGTACCAGGACGTCAGCCCCCTCCAGCAGCGACTGCTGGAACTGTGGCTCGGCAACCGCGACAGCCTGTGCGTCGTCGGCGACGCCAGCCAGACCATCTACTCGTTCACAGGAGCAACCCCCGACCACCTCCTCGACTTCCGCGTCCGCCACCCCGGCGCCACCGTCGTCAAACTCGTCCGCGACTACCGCTCCACCCCCCAGGTCGTCCACCTCGCCAACGGCCTGCTCGCCCAGGCCAGCGGCCGCGCCGCCGACCACCGACTGGAACTGGTCTCCCAACGCCCCCCGGGCCCCGACCCCGTCCACACCGAGTACACCGACGAGCCCGCCGAGGCCGAAGGCGCAGCCCGCCGCATCCGCGAACTGATCGACGCCGGCACCCCGGCCGCCGAGATCGCCGTCCTGTTCCGCACCAACTCCCAGTCCGAGACCTACGAGCAGGCCCTCGCCGACGCCGGAGTCCCCTACCAGCTGCGCGGCGCCGAACGCTTCTTCGACCGCCCCGAGGTGCGCAAGGCCGGCATCGCCCTGCGCGGAGCGGCCCGCTTCGGCGGCAACGACTCCCTCCTCGACGACGCCGTCGACCTCCCCTCACAAGTCCGTGCCGTGCTCTCCGGGGAAGGCTGGACCAGCAAACCCCCCGCCGGCTCCGGCGCAGTCAGGGAACGCTGGGAATCACTCGCCGCCCTCGTCAACCTCGCCCACGACTTCGCCGCCGCCCACCCCACCGCCACCCTCGGCGCGTTCGTGGCAGAACTCGACGAGCGGGCGGGCGCCCAGCACGCCCCGACCGTCCAAAGCGTCACCCTGGCCTCCCTGCACGCGGCCAAAGGCTTGGAATGGGACGTCGTCTTCCTGGTCGGCATCGCCGAGGGCATGGTGCCGATCACCTACGCCAAGACGGACGAACAGATCGAGGAAGAACGCCGCCTCCTCTACGTCGGCGTGACCCGCGCCAGAGAACGGCTCCACCTCTCCTGGTCCCTGTCCCGCTCACCCGGCGGCCGCCCCAACCGCAGGCCCAGCCACTTCCTCGACGGCCTCCGCCCCGGCTCGACCGCCACCGTCGGCCGCACCGGCGCGGCAGCCGCCGGAGGCATCGAACGCGGCACCCTCACCGGCACCCCGGCCGTCCCCCGACGCACCCAGCGCACCCCGGCCCGCTGCCGCGTCTGCGGCCGCACGCTCACCGACGCCGGCGACATGAAGCTGATGCGCTGCGAGGACTGCCCCTCCGACATGGACGAAGGCCTCTACGAGCGGCTGCGCGAATGGCGCGCGGTCCAGGCCGAGCGCAGCGGTCAACCGGACTTCTGCGTCTTCACGGACCGGACCCTGATGGCCATCGCCGAGACGCGCCCCGACAACCCGGCCGAGTTGTCCCGCATCCCCGGCGTCCTCAGCCGCAAGCTGCAGCGCTACGGAGCCGACGTTCTGGCCATCTGTGCAGGCCAGGACGGTGTGGAAGGCGACGAGAGCGACTGATACGAACTCGTCGCAAAAATAGTTTGCGCATGCCCCAGCAATCCCCATAGGTTCTAGGCACGGAAGCGGCGGCCTTCTCGAAGGCCCGGTTCCGTGTTGTACTTGCATATCCGAACGGACTGGCTCACCCCAGTCCCCAAGACGCCGAGAGGAGGCGAGTCCAGTGATCAGCATCAACACCAGCACCATCAGCACGGCCAAACTGACCGATCGCTCGACCGTCTCCACGTGCATGCTCGGCGCCTCGAACCAGGGCACCGGTCTGTCCGGCATCCGTGCCGACCGTCCGGCGTCCTCCCTGTCTCTCGCGGGTCTTCCCATCCGTGAGCGCAATGAGCGACCGACCAAGGCACTGGAAGCGGTAGTGGCACAGGCCCATGCCTATGCCTTTGCGGCAGCCGGTGCCGGATTCCGGAAGCAGACGACGCAGCACCACCTGATGTGGGCCTTCCGTGGGCCAGAACCCTGGAGTGATCCAGCCTGACAGTCGATCAGGCCGGCGCCTTCAGGGCCGCGGAACCCCATCCGGGATCCGCGGCCCTTCTGTTTGCCCCGAACAGGGACAACGAAGCGAAGGGGCCTCGGGACAGGAAAGAACCCGGTACCAAGCCGACACCCGGTCAACCGGCCGGACCGACCAGACGAGGAAGACCAACCGTGCAACTCGAAGCGCACGCCCCGTCCGTACCGCCTTCACAAACGATCCCCCCGCCCGGTCTCACGGAGGACTCCACCTTGACCCCCCTCACTGCGCTCACCGCGCTCGACGACGCCATCGAGAACCTCGGCGTACCCGTCCCCTGCCGCTCCTACGACCCGGAGGTCTTCTTCGCCGAGTCGCCGGCCGACGTCGAGTACGCCAAGTCCCTCTGCCGCACCTGCCCGCTGATCGAGGCCTGCCTCGCCGGTGCCAAGGAGCGGCGTGAGCCCTGGGGCGTCTGGGGTGGCGAGCTGTTCGTCCAGGGTGTCGTCGTCGCCAGGAAGCGGCCCCGCGGCCGCCCGCGCAAGAACCCGGTCACGGCATGAACACCGCAGGAACGATCGATCGCCCCCTCACGCACGACCCCAAGAAGCAGGCCCCGATGAAGCCGTCCACCAGCGAGCCCGCAGGCTCCGCGACTCCAGACTTCACCCCCACCGGCGCGACTCGCTCGCGTCAGAACAGGACCCGAGAGATGCAACTCATCCCAGAAGCCCTGGCCCGTGCGCATATGCACGAGCGCCTGCAGTACGCCGAGCAGGAGCGCCGGGCCATGCGCCTCGCGACCGCCCGGCGGATGCAGCGCCGGGCGGAGCGCGCCTCGCTGCGCGCCCGCCGTGCGCTCGCCATGGCCGTCATGCAGTAATCGAGCACACCCGAAGCGGTGACCTCCCGATCCAGGGAGGCGAAACCTTTCCCGCGGGGGCCGGTCCGACCGAACGGACCGGCCCCCGCGGTGCGTTGCGCACGGCGATCCGCAGGCCGGGGAGTTATCGTCGGCTGGTGACGAGTCTTCCCGGAGGAAGTGATCAGGGCGGCTCCACCACGGAGCCCCTCGCTCTCGTGTGCGCCCGCTGCGGCGCCCCCGCCGGCGGCTCCCAGCCGACCACCTGGACCTGCTCCGTGGAGAACGGGATCCGCCAGTACTTCTGCGACATCTGTTCCCGGGAGAACCTGCGGGCGATCGAGGGGCGATTGGACTCGGCCTGGTGGTGAGAACGCTTCCCGGGGCCCTCCCGCTCCCCCCCGCCCCTCCCCACCCCCGCCCCTCCCCAACGTCGCGGCAGCCCGGCAACGCAGCCGCGGCCAGGCGCCCCGGTCAGGCAGCCCAGGTCAGGCCTCTGCTGCCGGTTCCTCCTCGGTCAGTTCGTCTTCGAGTACGAACCCGGGGAGCCACTCCTCCAGTTCCTCCCGCAGCCGGACCGTGGCTCCGAGCTGGCACAGCACGCCGATCGTGCTCAGTGTCACCCGGTGTATCAGCAGGTAGGCCGGCGGCAGGTTGAGCTGCTTGCCCAGCTGGTACGCGGGGGAGCGGGGGTCGGCGATGCGGGCGGCTTGGCTCCGCATCCATGAGCGGGTGAAGGTGAACGCCGCGACGCGGGCCGGTTCGATGATCGGCAGCAGATAGTCGAGGACCGCGTCGGGGTCCAGCTCTATGGACTCCTTGACGAACCCTTCCTCGCACAGAAGCTCGTAGACCGTTTCCGCCTCGTCGTCCAGGGTCATCCGCAGAGATGTGCCGATCGGTGCCGGCAGGCCCCCCGGGAGCCGGTCGACGGTACCGAAGTCGAGGACGCCCAGGCGCCAGTCTTCGTCGTCGTCCGGGCCACCGGGCAGCAGACGGAAGTTGCCCGGATGCGGATCGGCGTGCAGGAGGCCGGTGCGGGCCGGGCCCGAGAAGAGGAAGCGGGCCAGGAGCTGGCCGGCGCGGTCGCGCTGTTCCTGGGTGCCGTCCGTGATGATCTCGGACAGCGGGATTCCGTCGATCCATTCGGTGACGAGGACCTGGTCGCACTGGTGCACCACCGCAGGGACCACCACGTCCGGGTCGTCCGCGAACTCCTGCGCGTGCGCGTCCTGGGCCTGGGCCTCCAGTGCGTAGTCCAGCTCTTCGGAGACGCGGTCCCGCATCTCCGCGATGAGGGGCTTGATGTCCATGCCGGGGATGAGTGGCCCCAGCAGGCGTGCGAACCGGCTCAGTTGACTCAGGTCGGACAGGAGGGCTTCGCCCGCGCCCGGGTACTGCACCTTGACCGCCACCTCGCGGCCGTCGTGCCACACCGCCCGGTGCACCTGCCCGATGGAGGCGGCGGCGGCCGGTTTGTCCTCGAACTCCATGAACAGGTCCCGCCAGTCCGATCCGAGCCTCTCCTCGAGCACCGCGTGCATCGTGCGGGTCGGCATCGGCGGTGCCGCGTCCTGGAGTCTGGTCAGGGCCGCACGGTAGGGGCCGGCGACCTCCTCCGGTAGGGCGGACTCGAAGACGGACAGGGCCTGACCGAACTTCATGGCCCCGCCTTTCAGCTCCCCGAGGACCTTGAACAGCTGCTCCGCTGTGCGCTGTTGCAGCTCGCGGCCGACGATCTCCGCGGATTCGCCCACGATCCGCTTGCCGAGCCCCCAGGTCGCCCGGCCGGCAAAGCCGAGCGGGAGCGCGGCCAGCTTGGCGGTACGGGTGACCGCCTTGCGGGGAAGATCAGACATGCGCCCTCCAAGTCCCAGTCGGCCGCGCCGCGCCTGCCTCGCGTCGTCGCTGCGGTGACGGCCGTTGCACCGCCATTGTCTCGCGCGGCTCCCCGTCGGTTGAGGAGTGCTCCCCTTTTCCTCTCTCCGCCGCTCCGCACGCGCATTCCGGGTGCGGCCACACCGGTCGGGAGCGCCAGTTCAGGCCAGGGAGGGAGGCTTCCCAGCGTGTGTCCGCGCTGGACGGCGACTGTCCGTCGAGGAAGGCGAGGGCGTGCGCGGCGGCCAGCCCCGCCACGGCTGTGGCGAGGGCCAGATCGCAGGCGCCCACTTGGCGGGCCTTGCCGGATCGCCACTGGGCGACCAGGCGGGGCCAGGCCGGGTCCCGGTCCGTGCGGTTGTGGTGCAGACAGCCGGCGCAGCTGGTTTCGCCGGGCAGGACGAGGGGGCCGACGATGCCGGTTCCTTCCACGACGCCTGCGTACAGGTGTGGTGTTCCGGAGGCGATGAGGGGTTCGGCGGTGATGGGGTCGGGGGTGTGCACGGCGACGTCGTCCCGGGGGGTGAGGATCACCAGGGAGAGTCCCGGGTTCTCCGTGACCGGGTGGGAGGAGGGGGTGCTGCGCGGCGGACGGGCGGGGGCCGCGCGGCGGACGGCTGCGCGTGCCGCGGCGTCCCGGCGTTCGCGGAGGGACTCGGCGGGCAGTCCGCCCGGGGCCACGTCCCATGGCTCCACGCGTCCCACGTCGCGTACGTCGACGTCGCCGACGCCCGCGCCGGACAGTACGGAGGCCAGGACTGCTCCGACGCGGCCCGCGCCTCGTACCTGTACGTGCAGCGAGCGGCGGGCGGCAAGTCTGCCGAGGGCGCCGCCGGGTTCGGGCGTGGTCAGGGACAGCGAGGCGAGGTCGGGGCGCAGTCGGTCCAGGGCGTCCGTCTTCTCGCGTAGCGCGTCCGCGGCCGGTCCGCCGCCACGCGTGTCGTCGAGCAGCCCCGCGTCGGTCAGCCGGTCCATCAGGGCGTCGACATGGCCGTCGGGCAGGTCCATGCGTCGGCCCTCCTCGCGCAACAGGGGTAGTCCGCGTGTGCCGTTGAGCAGGTCCAGGAAGCTGCCTGTGGCCGTGTCCATCGGTCCCAGTGTCATCGCGTGTGCCGGAGTCATCCCGAACTGCACGGTGTTGAGATCGCGCCAGCCGCGCCGCAGCGCGGGCTTCACCATCGGATGCATGACAGGCCCCCGTTTGCCTTGAAATAGCGAGGAACGTCCCTTAGATCGGCGGACATTCCATTTGTTGGCGAAGCCGGTCGTGCTCCGCGACGTCTGTCAGCATGCCGGGCCGTGCTGCGGGGTGGCGGGAGTTGTCCACAGGCGGGGGATGATTGTCGTACGAATTGGTCGGGACAGTCGGGCATATCGGTCGTACAAATCAAACGCATGGTGGGGCATCGGCATCGAACCGTCCCGGAGCCGGGACTTCGGCCCTGTGCATTGGGTAACGTCGGGGCGTGCCCGCCGACCCACTGCACCGCGCCGGACAGTCACAGCGCAGCACGACGAGCCAGCCGCCGAGCGGCTCGGGGGCGAGCGCGATCGAGGTCCGCAGGAGTACCCGGCGCCGCCGAACGGTCTCCGCGTACCGCGAGGGCGATCGCACCGTCGTGCTGATCCCCGCCCGGATGTCCGAGGCGGAGGAACAGCGCTGGGTGACCGTCATGCTCGACAAGCTCGCCGCCCAGGAGAGCAAACGGGTGCTGGGCGACGCCGAGCTGACCGAGCGCGCCGAGCGGCTGTCGGCCCAGTACTTCGGCGGCCGGGCGCGCCCCGCCTCCGTGCGCTGGGTCACCAACCAGAACACCCGCTGGGGTTCGTGCACGCCGGCCGAGGGCAGCATCCGTCTCTCGCACCGGCTGCAGGGAATGCCGGAGTACGTCATCGACTACGTCCTCTGCCACGAGCTGGCGCATCTGCTGGTGCCCGGTCACGGACCCGACTTCTGGCGGCTGCTGGAGTCCTATCCGCGCACCGAGCGGGCCCGTGGCTACCTCGAAGGGGTGGTGGCCGCGGAACGGCTGCCGCATGTGCCCGGGGCGCGCGGGGAGTGAGCCGGGCGCCGTGCGTCTGCCTCCGGGCGCGGTTGTGTACCGGGTCTGTACCGGCTGCGTCCGATGTCAGAGTTTGCCGTTAGCCTGGCGCGACGCACTCACATTCGGGATGGGGGACGGTCGTAACGCATGGCCAGGGAATTCCAACGCGGCCACAAGGCCAGGATCAGTGACCTCACGGCGGGCACGGATCTGTACGTAGGCGTGCAGATCTCCGCCCCCGGACTGACCTTCGACATCAGCTGCTTCGGTCTGGACGCCGACGAGCGTCTCTCGGACGACCGGTACTTCGTCTTCTTCAACCAGCCGAAGTCCCCGGAGGAGTCCATCCAGCTGCTGGGCACCCAGGCGGGCGACACGGAGTCGTTCCGGGTGACCCTGGACCGCATCCCCCCTCAGATCCGCAAGCTCTCCTTCACCGCGACCCTTGACGGCGCCGGGCAGATGTCGCAGGTCAGTCCCGGATACCTGCGCATCGTGGCCGGTGGCGAGGAGGTCGCGCGCTACTCCTTCGACGGCTCGGAGTTCTCCACCGAGCGGGCCGTGATGCTCGGTGACTTCTATTTCAAGGACGTGTGGCGGTTCGCCGCGGTCGGGCAGGGCTTCGACGGCGGTCTGGACGCGCTGTTGAAGAACTTCGGCGGTGAGGTGCTGGAGGAGGAGGCGCCCGCCGCTCCGCAGCAGCCGCAGTCCGGTGCTGCCCCCGGCTTCGCACCGCCCGCCCAGGCAGGCCCGCCGCCCGCGTTCGGTGCCCCGGCCGCCCCCGCGCCTGCTCCCGCCCCGGCTCCGGCACCCGCGCCCGCTCCGCAGGGCTTCGCCCAGCCCGGCACCACTCCGGCCCCGGCGCCCGTGCCGAACGTGCACGGGGCGCCGACCGTCATCGCTCCCCTGGCCCCGCCCCCCGGCGGTACGGTCCATCCGCCGGCCCCGGCGCCCGCGCCCTACGGCCAGCCGCAGCAGCCCTCCTACGGCGGCCAGCCCGGCGCGCCGATGCCTCCGGGGTACGGCCAGCAGCCCTCCTACGGCGGTCAGCCGGGCGCGCCGATGCCTCCGGGCTACGGCCAGCAGCCCCCGTACGGGCAGGTGCCCGGCCAGCAGTCCGCCGCCTACGGAGTGCCGCAGGGCGCTCCCCAGGGCGGTGCCGGTGTGACGGCCGCGCTCCAGGCGTTCAAGGAGACGCCCACCGGGCAGCGCTGGACGCAGCAGAACAAGAAGCTCATCCGTGTCGACCTCGGCATCGGCGGGCAGCCCGTGCTGGCGCGGCAGGGCAGCATGGTGCTCTACCAGGGCAAGGTCGACTTCAGCTACAAGGGCGCCGGGTTCGCCGGGCGGCTCGTGGGCAACGCGACCGGCCAGGAGATGCAGCTGATGCGCTGCACCGGCCAGGGCCAGGTGTTCCTCGCCGAGAACTCCACCCACCTGCACCCTGTCGAGCTGCAGGGCGACGCGATCTGCGTCTCCGCGGAGAACGTCCTCGCCTTCGACGAGAGCCTCCAGTACGAGGTCCGCCGTGTCGAGGGCCACGGCATCCCCGGGGGCGCGCTGTTCACGATGCAGTTCCAGGGCACGGGCACGATCGTCGTCAAGACGCACGGCACGCCCGTGGTCCTGCCGGTCACGCCGACCACCTTCGCCGACTGCAATGCGGTCGTGGCCTGGTCGGCCGCTTCCCAGGTGATCGTCTCCAGCCAGGTCCGGATGCGTCGCAACGCCTACCCGGGCGACACGGGGGAGAGCGTCAACCTCCAGTTCCGGGGCGCGCCCGGCAACTTCATCGTCGTCCAGCCGTACGAGGTCTGAGGGAGCCCGTCATGAACCAGCCGCTCGCGGGCTATGCCCCCGCCCCCGTCACCGCCCGCATGGAGAACCACGGCAATCACATGCTGAAGGTCGCCATGCAGACCGGAAACGACCTCCTCGCGCGCGTGGGGTCGATGGTCGCCTACGAGGGCTTCATCCAGTACGAGCCCAACCCGCCGGCCGTCCGGCAGATCGCCCGTGACTGGATCACCGGCGAGGGTGCCCCGCTGATGAAGTGCTCCGGCGACGGACTGCTCTACCTCGCCGACTACGGCGCCGACGTCGTCGTGATCAACCTCAACGGCGACGGCATCTCCGTCAACGCCACCAATCTGCTCGCGTTCGACGCCCACCTCAGCTGGGGGGTGGAGCGGGTCAAGGGGCTCGCGAAGTTCGCCGGGCAAGGCCTGTGGAACACGAAGATCTCCGGGCAGGGCTGGGTCGCGCTGACCTCCCGGGGCAAGCCGATCGTCGTCGACTGCGGCGGCGGCGAGGACGAGACCTACGTCGACCCCGACGCGCTCGTCGCCTGGTCGCCGAACCTGAAGGTGAAGGGCAAGCGCAGCTTCAAGGCGCAGTCACTGATCGGCCGGGGCAGCGGCGAGGCCTACCAGATGGCTTTCTCCGGCCAGGGCATCGTCGTCGTCCAGCCCAGCGAGGACAGCACCGACCGCCTCCGGTTCCGGGGCTGAGGGGGAGCAGGAAACACCATGCAGAGCCCGCTTTTCGCGCACAACGACCTCCAGACGCAGGAGCGTTGGAGCCTGCAGAACAAGCAGATGCTCCGCGTCACCCTGGAGGGCCACGACGACATCCTCGCCCGCAAGGGCACCATGGTCGCCTACCAGGGACTCGTCGAGTTCGACGCCGAGTACCGCAGCAACAACCAGGCACGCGCGCGTGCGCACACCGGTGAGGGCCTGGACCTGATGCGCTGCCACGGGCAGGGCACCGTCTACCTCGCCAACCTCGCCCAGCACGTGCACGTCATGGACGTCGAGCAGGACGGGCTGACGGTCGACAGCAGCTACGTCCTCGCCATGGATTCCTCGCTGCACCACGAGGTCATCGCCGTCGACAGCCTCTACGGCATCTCCGGGTCCGGGAAGTACCAGCTCAACATCACCGGACGCGGCAAGGTGGCCCTGATGACCTCGGGCGCGCCGCTGCTGATGCAGGTCACGCCCGACAAGTACGTCAACTGTGACGCCGACGCGATCGTCGCCTGGTCGACCGGGCTGCGCGTGCAGATGCAGGCCCAGACGCACTCCTCTGGAGTGTGGCGGCGGCGCGGGAGCACCGGTGAGGGCTGGGAGCTGAGCTTCATGGGCTCCGGGTTCGCACTCGTGCAGCCCAGCGAGCTGCTGCCGCCGCAGAACGCGCAGATCGGCCAGGGCCTCGCCGCACAGTTCGGGATGGGGCAGCAGGGGGCGCGCGGGCAGAACCAGGGCAACGTCTGGAGCTGACCGTCCGGAAGACAAACGTAAGGGGCAGCTGCCCAGGCAGCCGCCCCTTACACGTTCAGAGCCTGGCGCGGGTCGCGTCCAGCAGGCGTACGACCGACTCGTCCGCCACGTCCGGCACCTCGTCGTAGGCGAACCAGCGCACGTCCAGCGACTCGTCGCTGATCGCGTGCTCGGCGTCGCGCGGGGCCAGCGCCGCGTACTGCACGTCGAAGTGCCAGTGGCACGGCGCCGGGATCGGATGCCGGTCCAGGCGCACCGGGCCGCCCGACAGCAGCGTCAGCCCCGGGACGCCGGACTCCTCGGTCGCCTCGCGCAGGGCCGCCGCGGCCACCGAGACGTCGCCCGGCTCGCAGTGGCCGCCCATCTGGAGCCACATCCGCAGCTTCTTGTGCAGCGTGAGCAGCACCCGGCCGCGCTCGGGGTCGATGACCAGGGCACTCGCCGTGATGTGGCCGGCCCGGCAGGCCTTCCACATGCCGTCCGGATGGGCCGCCAGATGGTCCGCGTAGGCCTGGCGCAGATCCTCCTGGCCCTCGTACCCCTTCAGTACGAGGACCGCGTCGTCGTAAAGGCTCACTCGGCGTCGTCGTCCTTGGTCTCGCCGTCGTCCTTCTTGTGCAGGTCCGGCTTGCCGGCCGCCTCGCCGAGCATCTTGTCCAGCTCGGAGAAGTCCAGCTGCTCGCGGTGCACGAAGCCGTCCGGGTCGTCCAGGTCCGTGGCCGTGGGCAGCATGTCCGGGTGGGCCCACAGGGCGTCCCGGCCGTCGACCCCGCGCGCGTCCGTGAGCGAGGCCCACAGACGGGAGGCGTCACGCAGCCGGCGCGGGCGCAGCTCCAGGCCGATCAGCGTCGCGAACGTCTGCTCCGCCGGACCGCCGGTGGCCCGGCGACGGCGCAGGGTCTCGCGCAGGGCGTCCGCGGACGACAGACGCGGCTTCGCGGCCGCGTGGACCACCGCGTCCACCCAGCCTTCGACGAGCGCCAGAGCGGTCTCCAGACGGGCCAGGGCCGCCTTCTGCTCCGGTGTGTCCTCCGGCTGGAACATGCCCTGCTGGAGGGCGTCCTGCAGCTGCTCGGGGTTCTGCGGGTCGAACTGGCCGACCACGTCCTCCAGCTTGGCGGTGTCGACCTTGATCCCGCGCGCGTAGCCGTCGACCGCGCCGAAGAGGTGCGAGCGCAGCCACGGCACGTGCGCGAAGAGACGCTGGTGGGCGGCCTCGCGCAGGGCCAGGTAGAGCCGGACCTCCTCCTGGGGCACGCCGAGGTCCTTGCCGAAGGCCTCCACGTTGGCCGGGAGCAGCGCGGCCTTGCCGGACGGACCGAGCGGCAGGCCGATGTCGGTCGAGCCGACGACCTCGCCCGCCAGCACGCCGACGGCCTGCCCGATCTGCGTGCCGAACATGGCGCCGCCCATCGAGCGCATCATGCCGATCAGCGGGCCCGCCATGGCCTGCATCTCCTCCGGCAGGACATCGCCCATGGCCGCGCCGACCCGCTCGGCGACCGGGTCGACCAGTTCCTGCCACGCGGGCAGGGTCGCCTCGACCCACTCCGCGCGGGACCAGGCCACCGCCGAGCCGGAACCCGACGGCAGGGACGTCGCGTCGTCCAGCCACAGGTCGGCCAGGCGGACGGCCTCCTCGACCGCGGAGCGCTCGGAGGAGCCGACGCTCGCGTCCTTGACGCCGTCCGGGGTGCCCTGGGAGACCGTCTGGCGGGCGATCTGCTTGGCCATGTCCCAGTTCACCGGGCCGCCCTCGTAGGAGAGCATCTGGCCGAGCTGCTGGAACGCGGCGCCCAGGTCGGTGGGGTTCAGGGAACCGAACATCGCTGCGAGCGGATTGTCGGCGCCGGGGCCGCCAAAGCCACCGGCTCCGGGCAGACCGCCGAAACCGAACGGATTGGCCGGTCCCTGCCCACCGCCGCTCTGCTGGTCCTTCTTCTTGCCCTCGTCGCCGTCGTCCGGCTCCTCCGGCGGAAGGCCGAATCCGAATGGGGTGTCACTCACGGGGTTCCTCGGCTGGTAAGGCCACCGGCTTGTCTCCGGCGGCGCGGCTGCCCGACACCACCCAGCGTAGACACCCGGACCCGATCGGGGCTCGGTGCTTCGTCCACTGACGGCCTGCGGCAGGATGGATGCACCTGGTACGTACGCGTCACTCGCGCTCGTATTGAAGACAACCGCTGGAGACGCCCGGTGAGTTCCCCAGATCCGCAGGTTCGCGCAGCGCGAAACCCGTCAACCCCTCCTGCCCTGCGCGGACCCGTAGTCGCGGTCACCGGCGCCGCCGGCGGGGTGGGTGCCCTGCTCACCGAGCGGCTCGCCGCCTGCGAGGAGGTCAAGCAGGTCATCGCCATCGACGAGCGGCGCGGGGAGTGCGAGGCCGCGCAGTGGCACATCCTCGACGTGCGCGACCCGGCGATCGCGGACAAGCTGCGGGGCGCGGACGTGGTGGTGCATCTGGCGCTCGACCTGGACCTGGGCAGCGATACGGCGGCACGCACCGCTTACAACGTACGGGGGACACAGACCGTGCTGACCGCCGCTGCGGCGGCCGGGGTGCACCGGGTGGTGCTGTGCACGTCCGCGATGGTGTACGGGGCGCTGCCGGACAACGAGCTGCCGCTGTCCGAGGACGCGGAGCTGCGGGCCACGGCCGAGGCCACCGGAGTCGGGGATCTGCTGGAGATCGAGCGGCTGGCGCGGCGCGCCCCACGGGCGCATCCGGGGCTGAACGTCACCGTGGTGCGGCCGGCGGTACTGGTGGGCGGTACGGACACCGCGCTCACCCGCTACTTCGAGTCGCCCCGGCTGCTCGTGGTGGCCGGGTCGCGTCCGGCATGGCAGTTCTGCCATGTCGAGGACCTGTGCAGTGCTCTGGAGTACGCCGTTCTGGAGAAGGTCGACGGGGAGCTGGCCGTCGGCTGTGACGGATGGCTGGAGCAGGAGGAGGTCGAGGAGCTGAGCGGGATCCGGCGGATGGAGCTGCCGTCGGCGGTCGCGCTGGGCGCGGCGGCTCGGCTGCACCGGATCGGTCTCACTCCGTCCCCGGCCGGGGATCTGGCCTACACGATGTATCCGTGGGTGGTCAGCGGGAGCAGGCTGCATGACGCCGGATGGCGGCCGGGGTGGACCAACGAGGAGGTGCTCGCGGAGCTGCTGGAGGAGGTTTCCGGGCGGCACACGGTCGCCGGCCGCCGGCTCGGGCGCAAGGACGCGACGGCCGCCGGGGCTGCGGGGGCGACGGTGGCTCTGCTGGGCGCCGCAGCTGTGGTTCGCCGGGCTCGGAAGGCCCGGCGCCGCTGAGCCGAGGGGCTGGGCCCCTTGACCCCGTGGTGCTGTAGAAGCATCCAAAGATGCCCGCGCGCGTGCCTGGTGAAAGTCGTATTCCTCGGTGTCGGAGGGATACGGCACCATGGAGTCATGGCAGCTACGAACGAGCACCCCGGTGAGCAGGCGGCTCAGGATCCCATCAAGTTGATCGGCGTCCGCGAGACCGCGCTCTCTGTCGACGAGGTGTTCCGGGCCGTCGGGGACGAGGCCGCCGGCGGTATCGCGCTGTTCGTGGGGACCGTGCGGAACCACGACGGGGGAGCCGACGTCGACGCGCTCGGGTACTCCTGCCATCCCAGCGCCGAGGCCGAGATGCGGCGGATCGCCGAGAAGGTCGCAGCCGACTACCCCGTGCGCGCGCTGGCTGCCGTCCACCGGGTGGGAGACCTCGGGGTCGGGGACCTCGCCGTCGTCGTGGCGGTGTCGTGCCCCCACCGGGGCGAGGCCTTCGAGGCCTGCCGCAAGCTGATCGACGACCTCAAGCACGAGGTGCCCATCTGGAAGCACCAGAAGTTCTCCGACGGGACCGAGGAGTGGGTCGGCGCCTGCTGACCCCGGCGCCGTCTTCGGTCACGTTCGGCCCATCACCCCTCCGGTTGCGTAACCGCCCCCCTGGCGTGAGCGTTGTCAGTGCGGAAGGCTAATCTGCTGATCAGTCAGTTGCGGACGCTCATGGGGTTGGGAGGTCGGCATGGCAGCGCTTGCCTGGTTGCTGATTCCGCTGGTGGCTGCGGTCGGTGCCGGTCTGTGGGGCAGCTGGGCCAACCGGACACGGAAGGCGCGCAGTGACGGGCCCGAACTGGACGGGTACGCACGCTTCCGCGAGGCCATGGAGAAGCCCGGATCGGGTGCGCGAGGCGCGTGACGGGGGTGCCCTGACGGTGCGCTGACAGAGGCGTCCCGTACTGTCGTGCCATGCCACGCCGCACCGCGACGATGCTCGCCTCCACCCTGATGCTGATCGCGCTCCTGTGCGCGGGAGTGCTCATCCCCGTGCCTTACTCGGAGATGTCCCCGGGGCCGACCGTGAACACGCTCGGGGACCACGGCGGCGAGCCGGTGCTGCAGATCGAGGGGCACAAGACCTACCCGACGGACGGGCATCTGAACATGACCACCGTCCGGGTCACCAGCGCCGACTTCCGGATGACCCTGGTGGAGGCCGTCTACGGCTGGCTGGCGCACGACAGCAAGATCGTGCCGCACGACACCCTGTATCCGGACGGCAAGACGGAGGAGCAGTCCACCCAGGAGAACGCCGAGGAATTCAGCCAGTCCCAGGAGAGCGCCAAGGTCGCCGCCCTGAAGGAGCTGGACATCCCGGTGAAGTCCTGGGTGATCGTCTCCACCGTCGTCAAGAACTCCCCCGCCGAGGGCCGGCTGCACGCCGGTGACGTGATCAAGGCCGTCGACGGCACGGCGGTCAAGCAGCCGTCCGACGTCGCCAAGCTCGTCACCAAGCACAAGCCCGGTCAGGACGTCGTCTTCACCGTCGTCCCGGCCAAGGAGCAGGCCGCCGCCGAGAAGGAGAACAAGACGGCGACCAGGACACAGGACGTGAAGATCACCACGGCGGCCTCCGACGACAGCGGCGCCAAGCGGGCCATCGTCGGGATCTCCGCCGGCACCGACCACACGTTCCCGTTCAGCATCGACATCAAGCTCGCCGACGTCGGCGGCCCCAGCGCCGGGCTGATGTTCGCGCTCGGCATCTACGACAAGCTCACGCCCGGCAGCCTCACCGGCGGCAAGTTCGTCGCCGGCACCGGCACCATCGACGACAGCGGCACGATCGGGCCGATCGGCGGCATCGAGATGAAGACCGTCGGCGCGCGAAGCAAGGGCGCCCAGTACTTCCTGACGCCCGCCGACAACTGCGCGGCCGCCGCCAAGGACACCCCGAGCGGGCTCACCCTGGTCAAGGTCAAGACCATCGGTGACGCGCTCGACGCCCTCAAGGACATCGGCAGCGGCGACACCGCCGATCTGCCGAGCTGCACCGCCAAGGGCTGACGAGCAGACCGCGGTACGCGGCCGGGGGCGCCCCTCCGAGGCAGGGGCGCCCCATCGCCGTACCGCGGAAGTCCAGCCCGCGAACGTCGTCAGTCCGCGAATGTCGTGGACAAGGCCTCCGCCAGGCCCGGCACCAGGTCCGGGCCCGTCAGGACCTCCGTCGCGGAGTCCTTCTCGCGCAGGCGCAGCGCCGAGTCACGGCTGCCGTCGCGCAGCACCGCGACCGTCATACGGACCTCCTGGCGCTCGGGGTGGTCCGCCACCCACTTCGCCAGCTTGGCCTCGCTCAGGCCCTGCGGGACCTGCGCCTCGGCCGACGGAGGCAGCATCAGGCGCTCCACGGTGAGCGCGCAGCCCACCACCGCGTCCGGCCAGGCGATGGTGCCGAGGAACTCGTCGAGCGGCCTGTCCGCTGGAATCTCGTCCTGCTCGATCGGAGTGAGACCGGTGGTCTCGGGCTCGTCCTCCAGGCCGAGCTGGGCGGCGAGCGAGGGTTCCTGAGCCCGCAGCCGTGCGGTGTCTACGAGGGCGAAGAGGCGAGCGGGCTGGTCCCAGCCGAGGCCGGAGGCGTACTCGTCGATCTCGAGTACGGCCCGGGTGAGCGGGCTCGCTGCCATAGGAGTGTTGGACATGGTCACAATCCTGCCTCGTTCATGGCCGGAATCGGGAACCGAGTAAACCGTGAGTAAGTTGCATAGGTGTGGGCCCGCGATCACGGGGGGCCACGGCGGGCCCGCGAACACGAGGGCCTGACGGATCGACAGCGAACTTCGAGGTGCGCACCTTGGCTTTCCAGATGCCGGACCGCGGCGGAGGCCCGACGGGGCCGCGGATCAGAGCGGGCCGCCCATCCCGGCGCGTCCGGACCCTGCTCATGACACTGGGCGTCCTCGCCGTTCTCGGCATGGCGTTCACCATGTTCGCGGGCTTCTGGACGGACTGGCTGTGGTACCGGTCGGTGCACTACTCGTCCGTGTTCACCACCACGCTGTGGACCAAGATCGGGCTGTTCTTCGTCTTCGGCCTGCTGATGGCTCTCGCCGTGGGCTTCAACATCTGGCTCGCGCACCGGATGCGGCCCCCGCTGAGCGCCATGTCCATGGAGCAGCAGAGCCTGGACCGCTACCGGATGGGCATCGCGCCGTACAAGACGTGGCTGCTGCTCGCGGTGACCTCGCTCGTCGGCCTGATCGCGGGTGCCTCGGCGTCCAGCCAGTGGCGCACCTGGCTGATGTGGGTCAACGGCGTGCCCTTCCACCAGAAGGACCCGCAGTTCCACCTCGACGTCTCCTTCTACGCCTTCGATCTGCCCTGGTACCGGTTCCTGCTCGGCTTCGGCTTCGCCGCCGCGATCCTCTGCCTGATCGCCGCCGCGCTCACCCACTACCTGTACGGCGGGCTGCGCGTGACCAGCCCCGGCGCGCGCGCCACCGCCGCCGCGACCGGGCATCTGTCCGTGCTCCTCGGCATCTTCGTGGCGCTGAAGGCGGTCGCCTACTGGCTCGACCGGTACGGCCTCGCCGTCAAGTCCAGCGACTTCAAGGCGACCGACAACTGGACCGGCCTGCGCTACGTCGACGCCAACGCCTATCTGCCGGCCAAGACGATCCTGTTCTGCATCGCGGTCATCTGCGCGCTGCTGTTCTTCGCCACCCTGTGGCGGCGCACCTGGCAGCTGCCCGTCATCGGCTTCGGCCTGATGGTCCTCTCCGCGATCCTGATCGGCGGCCTGTACCCGGCCATCGTGCAGAAGTTCCAGGTCCAGCCCAACGAGCAGGCCAAGGAAGCCCCGTACGTCCAGAAGAACCTCAAAGCGACGCGCGAGGCGTACGGCATCGACGACACCAAGGTCACCGAGTACGCGGGCAAGTCCACCACCTCGGACAAGACCAAGCTGCGCGACCAGGTCGACGACACGGCCAGCATCCGCATCATGGACCCGAACGTCGTCTCGCCGACGTTCCAGCAGCTGCAGCAGATCCGGAACTACTACGGCTTCCCGAACAACCTCGACGTCGACCGGTACGAGAAGGACGGCAAGGACCAGGACACCGTCATCGGTCTGCGCGAACTGAACCTGGACGGCATCCCGAAGAACAACTGGATCAACGACCACTTCCGCTACACGCACGGCTACGGCGTGGTCGCCGCCAAGGGCACAGAGGCCGACACCGAGGGCCGGCCGGTCTTCACCGAGAAGAACCTGCCGTCCAAGGGCGACCTGGGCACGTACGAACAGCGGATCTACTACGGCGAGAAGACCGACACGTACTCGATCGTCGGTGGTCCCCAGAAGGAGATCGACTACTCCGACGACGAGGGCGAGAAGACCACCAGCTACACCGGCAAGAGCGGGGTCAACCTCGACAACCCGATCAACCGGGCCGCGTACGCGGTGGCGTTCAACGAGCCGCAGATCCTGTACTCCGGCGCGATCGGCAAGGGCTCGCGGATCCTGTACAACCGCACGCCCAAGGACCGTGTCGAGGCGGTCGCCCCCTGGCTGACCATCGACGGCGACGCCTACCCGGCCGTGGTGAACCACCGAATCCAGTGGATCGTGGACGCATACACGACCACGAACGGATACCCGTACGCCTCCCGTACGACCCTCGGTGACACCACCGCGGACTCGCTGACCGCCACCAACAACTCCCGCGCGGTGGTGGCCCAGCAGAACCAGGTCAACTACATCCGCAACTCGGTGAAGGCGACCGTCGACGCGTACACCGGTGACGTCAAGCTCTACCAGTGGGACACCCAGGACCCGGTGCTGAAGACGTGGATGAAGGCCTTCCCCGGCACGGTGAAGCCCCGCGCGGACATCTCCCCGGACCTGATGGCCCATCTGCGCTACCCGCAGGACCTGTTCAAGGTCCAGCGTGAGCTGCTCACCCGGTACCACGTGACGGACGCGCAGACCTTCCTCAGCGGCAGCGAGGTGTGGGAGGTTCCGGACGACCCGACCAACGACTCCGGCAGCGCGGTGCCGCCGTACTACCTGAGCATGAAGATGCCGGACCAGAGCGCCCAGGCGTTCTCGCTGACGACGACGCTCACGCCGAACGGGCGGGACAACCTGAGTGCCTTCGTGGCGGTCGACTCCGATCCGCGCACGAGCGACTACGGCAAGATCAGAATCCTGAAACTGCCGACGAGCACCACCGTCGACGGACCCAAACAGGTGCAGAGCCAGTTCAACTCCCAGGCCGACATCGCCGAGGCCATCAGCCTGCTGAGCAGAGGCCACTCCAAGGTCGAGTACGGCAACCTGCTCACCGTGCCACTGGACGGGGGCCTGCTGTATGCGGAGCCCGTCTACGTACGCGGCGGTGAACTCAAGTACCCCTTGCTGCGCAAGGTGTTGGTCACCTACGAGGGCAAGACCGCGTTCGAGGACACCCTGGACGCGGCGCTCGACAAGGTGTTCGGCGTGAAGGGTTCGACCACCACGCCACCGGACACCGGCACCACCAAGCCGCCGCCCAACTCCGGGAACCCGACGGTCCAACAGGCGTTGCAGGACGCCCAGAAGGCCTTCGACGCCGGGCAGCAGGCGCTGAAGGCGGGGCCGGACTGGGACGCGTACGCCAAGGCGCAGAAGGATCTGGAGGACGCGCTGAAGCGGGCCGAGGAGGCACAGTCCAAGGCCGACAGGACCAGCGACAAGAACAGCGACAGGGCAACCGACAAGACAACCGACAAGAACAGCGACGAGAACAAGAGTTGATCAAGGCCCCTCCGCGCCGTGGTACGGTTACCGGGCAACGGCGCGGGGTGGAGCAGCTCGGTAGCTCGCTGGGCTCATAACCCAGAGGTCGCAGGTTCAAATCCTGTCCCCGCTACTCAGGTCGAAGGCCCGGATCCTTACAGG